>CP134536.1:0-255000 GCA_031826515.1 Flavobacteriaceae bacterium HL-DH10
ATGTAACAGCGCCTACTTTTACAGTCGCTACCGATCAAGATGTGAATATGAATGCAGCTTGTCAAATCGTTATTCCAGATGTTACAAATACGGACTCTGACTGTTCAACAGTAACGGTAACACAGAATCCTGTTGCTGGTACTCTTGTTGCTGCAACACACAATACAACCATTGATGTTATTGTTTCTGCTGTGGATGCTGCTGGAAATAATGCCGCTTCAACTCAGACCGTAACACTTACTCCTAAGGATATAACAGCGCCTACTTTTACAGTCGCTACCGATCAAGATGTGAATATGAATGCAGCTTGTCAAATCGTTATTCCAGATGTTACAAATACGGACTCTGACTGTTCAACGGTAACGGTAACACAGAATCCTGCTGCTGGTACTCTTGTTGCTGCAACACACAATACAACCATTGATGTTATTGTTTCTGCTGTGGATGCTGCTGGAAATAATGCCGCTTCAACTCAGACCGTAACACTTACTCCTAAGGATATAACAGCGCCTACTTTTACAGTCGCTACCGATCAAGATGTGAATATGAATGCAGCTTGTCAAATCGTTATTCCAGATGTTACAAATACGGACTCTGACTGTTCAACGGTAACGGTAACACAGAATCCTGCTGCTGGTACTCTTGTTGCTGCAACACACAATACAACCATTGATGTTATTGTTTCTGCTGTGGATGCTGCTGGAAATAATGCCGCTTCAACTCAGACCGTAACACTTACTCCTAAGGATATAACAGCGCCTACTTTTACAGTCGCTACCGATCAAGATGTGAATATGAATGCAGCTTGTCAAATCGTTATTCCAGATGTTACAAATACGGACTCTGACTGTTCAACGGTAACGGTAACACAGAATCCTGTTGCTGGTACTCTTGTTGCTGCAACACACAATACAACCATTGATGTTATTGTTTCTGCTGTGGATGCTGCTGGAAATAATGCCGCTTCAACTCAGACCGTAACACTTACTCCTAAGGATATAACAGCGCCTACTTTTACAGTCGTTACCGATCAAGATGTGAATATGAATGCAGCTTGTCAAATCGTTATTCCAGATGTTACAAATACGGACTCTGACTGTTCAACAGTAACGGTAACACAGAATCCTGCTGCTGGTACTCTTGTTGCTGCAACACACAATACAACCATTGATGTTATTGTTTCTGCTGTGGATGCTGCTGGAAATAATGCCGCTTCAACTCAGACCGTAACACTTACTCCTAAGGATGTAACAGCGCCTACTTTTACAGTCGTTACCGATCAAGATGTGAATATGAATGCAGCTTGTCAAATCGTTATTCCAGATGTTACAAATACGGACTCTGACTGTTCAACGGTAACGGTAACACAGAATCCTGCTGCTGGTACTCTTGTTGCTGCAACACACAATACAACCATTGATGTTATTGTTTCTGCTGTGGATGCTGCTGGAAATAATGCCGCTTCAACTCAGACCGTAACACTTACTCCTAAGGATGTAACAGCGCCTACTTTTACAGTCGTTACCGATCAAGATGTGAATATGAATGCAGCTTGTCAAATCGTTATTCCAGATGTTACAAATACGGACTCTGACTGTTCAACGGTAACGGTAACACAGAATCCTGCTGCTGGTACTCTTGTTGCTGCAACACACAATACAACCATTGATGTTATTGTTTCTGCTGTGGATGCTGCTGGAAATAATGCCGCTTCAACTCAGACCGTAACACTTACTCCTAAGGATGTAACAGCGCCTACTTTTACAGTCGCTACCGATCAAGATGTGAATATGAATGCAGCTTGTCAAATCGTTATTCCAGATGTTACAAATACGGACTCTGACTGTTCAACGGTAACGGTAACACAGAATCCTGCTGCTGGTACTCTTGTTGCTGCAACACACAATACAACCATTGATGTTATTGTTTCTGCTGTGGATGCTGCTGGAAATAATGCCGCTTCAACTCAGACCGTAACACTTACTCCTAAGGATGTAACAGCGCCTACTTTTACAGTCGCTACCGATCAAGATGTGAATATGAATGCAGCTTGTCAAATCGTTATTCCAGATGTTACAAATACGGACTCTGACTGTTCAACGGTAACGGTAACACAGAATCCTGCTGCTGGTACTCTTGTTGCTGCAACACACAATACAACCATTGATGTTATTGTTTCTGCTGTGGATGCTGCTGGAAATAATGCCGCTTCAACTCAGACCGTAACACTTACTCCTAAGGATGTAACAGCGCCTACTTTTACAGTCGTTACCGATCAAGATGTGAATATGAATGCAGCTTGTCAAATCGTTATTCCAGATGTTACAAATACGGACTCTGACTGTTCAACGGTAACGGTAACACAGAATCCTGCTGCTGGTACTCTTGTTGCTGCAACACACAATACAACCATTGATGTTATTGTTTCTGCTGTGGATGCTGCTGGAAATAATGCCGCTTCAACTCAGACCGTAACACTTACTCCTAAGGATATAACAGCGCCTACTTTTACAGTCGCTACCGATCAAGATGTGAATATGAATGCAGCTTGTCAAATCGTTATTCCAGATGTTACAAATACGGACTCTGACTGTTCAACGGTAACGGTAACACAGAATCCTGCTGCTGGTACTCTTGTTGCTGCAACACACAATACAACCATTGATGTTATTGTTTCTGCTGTGGATGCTGCTGGAAATAATGCCGCTTCAACTCAGACCGTAACACTTACTCCTAAGGATATAACAGCGCCTACTTTTACAGTCGCTACCGATCAAGATGTGAATATGAATGCAGCTTGTCAAATCGTTATTCCAGATGTTACAAATACGGACTCTGACTGTTCAACGGTAACGGTAACACAGAATCCTGCTGCTGGTACTCTTGTTGCTGCAACACACAATACAACCATTGATGTTATTGTTTCTGCTGTGGATGCTGCTGGAAATAATGCCGCTTCAACTCAGACCGTAACACTTACTCCTAAGGATATAACAGCGCCTACTTTTACAGTCGCTACCGATCAAGATGTGAATATGAATGCAGCTTGTCAAATCGTTATTCCAGATGTTACAAATACGGACTCTGACTGTTCAACGGTAACGGTAACACAGAATCCTGTTGCTGGTACTCTTGTTGCTGCAACACACAATACAACCATTGATGTTATTGTTTCTGCTGTGGATGCTGCTGGAAATAATGCCGCTTCAACTCAGACCGTAACACTTACTCCTAAGGATATAACAGCGCCTACTTTTACAGTCGTTACCGATCAAGATGTGAATATGAATGCAGCTTGTCAAATCGTTATTCCAGATGTTACAAATACGGACTCTGACTGTTCAACAGTAACGGTAACACAGAATCCTGCTGCTGGTACTCTTGTTGCTGCAACACACAATACAACCATTGATGTTATTGTTTCTGCTGTGGATGCTGCTGGAAATAATGCCGCTTCAACTCAGACCGTAACACTTACTCCTAAGGATGTAACAGCGCCTACTTTTACAGTCGTTACCGATCAAGATGTGAATATGAATGCAGCTTGTCAAATCGTTATTCCAGATGTTACAAATACGGACTCTGACTGTTCAACGGTAACGGTAACACAGAATCCTGCTGCTGGTACTCTTGTTGCTGCAACACACAATACAACCATTGATGTTATTGTTTCTGCTGTGGATGCTGCTGGAAATAATGCCGCTTCAACTCAGACCGTAACACTTACTCCTAAGGATGTAACAGCGCCTACTTTTACAGTCGTTACCGATCAAGATGTGAATATGAATGCAGCTTGTCAAATCGTTATTCCAGATGTTACAAATACGGACTCTGACTGTTCAACGGTAACGGTAACACAGAATCCTGCTGCTGGTACTCTTGTTGCTGCAACACACAATACAACCATTGATGTTATTGTTTCTGCTGTGGATGCTGCTGGAAATAATGCCGCTTCAACTCAGACCGTAACACTTACTCCTAAGGATGTAACAGCGCCTACTTTTACAGTCGCTACCGATCAAGATGTGAATATGAATGCAGCTTGTCAAATCGTTATTCCAGATGTTACAAATACGGACTCTGACTGTTCAACGGTAACGGTAACACAGAATCCTGCTGCTGGTACTCTTGTTGCTGCAACACACAATACAACCATTGATGTTATTGTTTCTGCTGTGGATGCTACTGGAAATAATGCCGCTTCAACTCAGACCGTAACACTTACTCCTAAGGATGTAACAGCGCCTACTTTTACAGTCGTTACCGATCAAGATGTGAATATGAATGCAGCTTGTCAAATCGTTATTCCAGATGTTACAAATACGGACTCTGACTGTTCAACGGTAACGGTAACACAGAATCCTGCTGCTGGTACTCTTGTTGCTGCAACACACAATACAACCATTGATGTTATTGTTTCTGCTGTGGATGCTGCTGGAAATAATGCCGCTTCAACTCAGACCGTAACACTTACTCCTAAGGATGTAACAGCGCCTGTAATTTCAGCTTTAACGGATATTAACGTAGGAGAATGTTCGGGAACACCAACTGCACCAACAACTACCGATAATTGTGCAGGAACTATCATAGGCACCCCTAATTTGACTTTCCCTATCACTGTACAAGGAACGACTGTCATAACTTGGACATTTGACGATGGTAACGGAAATTCAACAACGGCCAATCAAAATGTTATAGTCGATGATACAACAAAACCAACTCTTACAGTAGTTACTGACTTTAATGAAAACGTAGGGTCTGCCTGTAGCTTCACTATCCCTGACTATACAGGTCTAACTACTGCGGCAGACAATTGTACCGCCGTAGGAAGTATTGTTAAAACACAAACTCCAGTTGCCGGCACCGTAATCAGTGGCCATAATAAAACACAATTAATTACCATTACTGCCAATGACGGTAACGGGAATACACAAACAACAACTTTTACTATCACACTAAAAGATATTACACCTCCAACTATTTCATGTCCTGATAATCAATCTGTAAATACATCCCTTGATGGTACAGGTAACTGTACCGTAAACTTTGCCGTAGTGACGCCGGCATTTAATGATAATTGTAGCGCAACTTTAACTTGGAACATGACTGGAGCAGTAACTGCTAGCGGTTCAGGTGCCGTTGGTAACCGTACTTTCCCTATAGGCACAACAACTATTAATTATACCGTAACCGATGCCGCTGGTTTAACAGCGACATGCTCACAAGATATTACGGTTGTTGATAATGAAAATCCTACTATAACTTGCCCTAGTGATCAGAATGTAAGTTTTGATAATAATTGTGCGTTTGAAATTCCAGATTACACCGCTTTTATCGAAGTTTCAACATTAGACAACTGTGATAGTAACCCAACGGTTATGCAAAGCCCAGCACCTGGCACGTTAATTTCAAGCACAACTACGGTAACGTTAACAGCAACAGATAATTACAATAATAAGAGCTCCTGTTCCTTTAAGGTAATTCCTATAGATAACTTATCGCCAACCGCAATCTGTAAACCATACACAGCGGTATTAAGTGCAAATGGAACAGTAACTATTTCAGCTTTAAATATTGATAATGGCTCATACGATAATTGCGGTATTATTAATAGAACAGTAAGTCCAAGTTCTTTTAACTGTGATAATATTGGTGATAATACAGTAACGTTTACAGTTTTTGATAATGCTGGTAATAGTGATTCATGCACAACTACAGTTACTATTGTTGATAATACACCTCCTACAATGATTTGTAAAAATTTCGTGGTGGTGGTAAATGCTATTACTAGAGTTGCTACAATTAAAGCCTCAGATATTGATAATGGCTCTAACGATGCTTGTGGATTAGCTTCATTAAGCGTTTCCCCAAATATTTTTCCTGAAGATCCTAATGGAAATGTTTATACAGCTACAACCACCTTAACTGCCATTGATGTTAATGGAAAAAGTAATACCTGTACTGCAACGGTAACGGTTGAACCTCCAAAAAATCAATTTACATACTTAACTGGAGTCATTGTAAATCCAACGCCTGATAACCCACAACCACCAAGCGCGCTTGTTGAAGCAACGTCTTGTCCCGGTGGCACCACAACTCCCCGTGATGTGTCATTTACTTTACAACCCATTAACGATTATGTATTACAGGCGGACGATGTTAATTTTTGGGAATATTCTAATGATAATGGCGAAACATGGACCCAAATCAGTGGTACTGCTGGTAAATTGACACATATTATTCTAGGTCTTGCTGAGGACACTTTTGTTAGGTTAAATATTAAATATTATACAGAAGACCCATTAAACCCAGTAATAAATCAAACCTCGGCTGAAGCTTATGTAAGATTTTTACCGCCAGATGAACCTCCGATTATTGTTAGTCATACGGCTTTGGATATTTGCCTAGGTGATGATGTAACTGTTAATGCAGAAAGTTACTTTGACCAGCCTAATGGCCAATTTGGTGAAGGCGGTGAATTTAATTATGCACAACCCGATGGATGGCGAGTAGATAAGTTAGATGGTTATTTTCCAGCTAGTGGAGATAATGGTAACGAAACAACATGGAAAGAATCGAATTCAAATAACAATGCAACATTTAGTGGTATTAATTATGATACTTCAGATAATACAAAATTTGCTATAGCGCATGGAATAGGAAATTATACTACCTTAGAAACACCTGTTTTCAGCACTATTGGAATGACTTCCGCAGAAGCGATTTTGAGCTTTAATACAAGTTATTATTTTTGTAATGGTGGTTATGGGGAAATTTGGCTGTCTTTTGATTCTGGTAATACCTATACTCAAGAACTTACTACCAACGAACCCTTTGATTTTGATTCATCAGATGGAACAACAACAACTGGTGTAAAAGTAGCCAAGGGTCCTGGAAGTGAATATATTGGCACTACCGACCCTAGAATGGTATCTGCCACTATTAATTTAGGAGCTTATACCGGTCTTTCAGGCTTACGTGTTATGTTTAAATTTTATGGTAGCACCGCAACTTGTGGTAAAGCATCTAACATACTACCAAATCCAAATAATATTACGGCGAGTAAAGACGCAGATATAGCAAGTGGATGGGCTATTGATGCCGTAGGTTTTGCTTATGCCACTGTAGATGAAATATTGGAATGGACCGATGAAAATGGAACCGTTATTTTCACTGGTACTACAGCCACTGTGACTCCTGTTACACCGGGCATTAGAGAATATGGTGTAACTGCTTTGGTTAATGGCTGTAGAGCAGATAATGACTTAGGAACTAATTTTGTTAATATTAATGCAAGTTTGGCTTATGCTGGTCAAGACTATACGCCACTTACAAGTGAATGTGGAGAAAATGCATTACAACTAAATGCATATGATAATGGGTTAACTGCTGTTGAAAATTATAATAAAGGGGCTTGGGTAAATAATCTTTATGTAGTTCCAGATATTGCCGCAGGTGATGCTGATTACTTAGGTACCGGAGTTACTGGGCAATGGACTATCGAATCTGCTGGAAGTTTTTCTTGTGGCAATAATGCTTCTTTCTCAAGCAATACCGACCCAAATGCTATATTTACTGCAGACCCGGGTATTTATAAGCTAAGATGGACGCTTACAAATGGTTGTTTTGATGAGATTAATGTAACTATTGTTGATTGCCCTACAATTGATTTCGATGGTACGAATGATTATGTTACCTTCAAAAATAATTATAACTTAAACACTAATTTTAGTATTGAAATATGGGTAAAACCAAATTCGGTAAATAGCACTAAAACAGTCTTCTCAAGAAAAAATGCTAATGACAACACAAATGGTTATGATTTGAGTATTGTTGATGGTCAAGTTCTATTTAATTGGTATAATGCATCTGGATCTGGATCTGCAACTTCACAAGGGGATGTTATTGATATTAACAGATGGTATCATTTAGCAGTTACTTTTGATGGTGCTACTTACAAATTATATGTAGATGGTATAGAATTAGATAGTGTCGATGGTAATGCTCCTGCTTTATCTGCTAACAATATTGAAGCTCTTTTGGGAGCTATGGATCAAGCCCCTCCAAACAATCCGACTAATTATTTTCATGGATGGGTTGATGAATTAAAAATCTGGGATAAAGCATTGACTGTAGAACATATTCGACAGATGATGAATCAAGAAGTCGAACAATTAGGAACGGATGTTGGAGGCGTCGTTATTCCTACTAAAATCTATGGTCCTGATACGGATAATGATGGCATTGAAGACAATGCAATATTATGGAGTAATTTACAAGGCTACTATCATATGACTATTGTTTGTGGCGATTTATACCCTGATAAAGGTGTAAGTGGAAGACTTAGAAACATAAATTCAAGTCAACAGCAAACAGCTCCTATTCCTTATACATCCAGAGCAAACCAAAATTGGGATACAGATAATACTTGGACTAATTTCAATTTTTGGGATGTACCAAATAGCAATGGTATTAATGGAAACCCTATAGATTGGAACATTGTTGTAACATCACATAATATAATTTCAGATTCAAGAGATTTAATTTTATTAGGCTTAATAGTAAATCCAGGGAAATTGACAATCACTAATTCTGGCACTCAAGACGAAACCAATCTAGGAAACGGATTATGGATAACCCATTATTTAAAACTTGATGGGCAGATAGATCTGGTTGGTGAGTCACAATTGGTTCAGAAACGTTATAATACTTCTGGCAATTCTACCGTCCAGTTTAACGAGAGTATTCTGGATGTTTCAAGTGCTGGTCATATAGAACGTGATCAGCAAGGCTCTGTAAACATATATAATTATAATTACTGGAGTTCACCAGTTTCTCCTAGAAATACAACTGACAATAATTTGCCTTATTACATTAAATGGCAACATCGTGATGGTTCAGATTCTAGCAACCCAAAAGTTATAAACTGGTTATCTAGTGGTTATAATGGTTCTCCAACCACTCCTACCTCAATATCTGAATATTGGTTATGGTCTTTTGAGAACTTTACTTCAAATACTTATGCAAATTGGGTTAAATTAAAAAGTACCTCACCTGTAAAAGCAGGGTTAGGTTATACCATGAAAGGAAGTGGTGCTAGTGGCTCTTATCAAAATTATGTCTTTTTTGGAAAACCACATAATAACACCATTAATTCACCAATAAATGATGATAATGATGCTTTAGTTGGAAATCCATACCCATCTGCTCTTGATGCTAATGAATTTATTAAAGATAATATTCCTAAGATAAGTCCTGAACCTGATCCTGTTACTGGTGAAGATATGCCTACCACCGCCAATCCTGGAACTACTGGAAGTATTGATGGTTCGCTTTATTTTTGGATACATTTCGACTCTAATAATACTCATATTTTAAGAGATTACCAAGGTGGTTATGCAACCTACACTTTAGGAGGAGGACTAGCTCCAGTTACAGGATTAAATTATACCACAACTGATGGTTATTATATTAGTGGTGATGGAGAGTCAAAATTAGAACCTGGTCAATATATACCAGTAGCTCAAGGCTTTTTTGTGCACTCTGCTGATGCTCATAAATTATCTAATCAACTTAAATTCCAGAATAGCCAAAGAGCTTTCAAAAGAGAAACCAATGATAATGCCCCTGATGGATCACAATTTTTGAAAACAAGTAATTCCAAAAATGCAAAAAACAGTTCAAATCCAACTATAAACGAAATGGCTATTAAACGTTTAAGACTTCAGTTCAAATCAACTGAAGGCACAAACAGACCTTTATTATTAGCTTTCACACCAAACAATGAAGCCTCAGATGGTTTTGATTATGGTTATGATGCTAAAGTATTTGAAACGCTACCAAGTGATATGTTGTTTATGATAAATAATGACAAATACACCATTCAAGCAGTTGGTAAATTTGATAAAAACAAACGATATCCATTGGGTATTTTCTCAAAAAAGGGAGGTGGTATAGAAGTTTCAATTAGCGAAATGGAAAATTTAAATCCTAACACCAAAGTTTATATTTACGATTCGCTACTAGGAACATATACCCCAATTAATGGAAATAATCAAAAATTTGAAACGACATTAGATGTTGGTAACTATACAAATCGATTCTTTATAACTTTTACAAAAGACAATAAATCGCTATCTGATGCTGATGAACTTTTAGAAAATGTAATAGTAAACTACTTAAAAAATAGTAAAGAGATTTTTATTAAAATACCTAATAGTAATAATGTCAAGCAAATTTATTTAACAAATATGCTAGGTCAAACAATAAAAACTTGGAATAAAACCAACTTGCCTTCACTATCCAATGAAATGAGAATACCAGTAAGCAAAAGCATTTCCGAAGGAACATATATAATTATTGTTCAAACCTCCACTGGTAGTATGAACAAAAAAGTTGTTATTGGTAAATAAGTAATTATTAAAAAACAAATAAAAAAAAACGACATGTTATGTCGTTTTTTTTGTAAGTAAAAACTAATATTTTAACACATATAATGTATTTCATCGTTTTTTTATGACATTTTATAGTATTTATTGAAATAATTTCATATATTCGTTATATAATATTTATTGTCCATTAAACCCCGAATCTAATGACAAGAATTACAAACATATTCCTAATAGCACTTCTTTTTGTTTTTACCAATAGTACAGCAAAAACGAATGCCGAAATAAATACTAGCTTTTCAAACTTTACATATAGCAACGTACAACGTGTTCGTATTGATTTTAAAATGCCAGATGGTTTTACAAGACATTTGTTATTATCATTTACAAAGGATAACTCAGCTAGTGATGGCTACGATTATGGTTATGATGCCATAAATAAAGATGCATATCCATATGATTTAAATTGGTTAGTAGATAATCAACGTTGTACTATTCAAGGTGTTGGGGCTTTTGATGAAAATAAAAAATATCCATTTTGGATGTTTATGTCACAAAATGGAAATATTGAAATAGCATTAGATACCTTAGAAAACTTCGACACGCCTATAGATATATTTATTTATGATAGTTTACTTAATACCTATACTCAAATCAATAGTTCTAATTATGCTGCTAATATTGCTAGCGGTGAATATTCAGATCGATTTTATATAACATTCAAAAGCGAAAGTAATTCGAGTATTAGTACAGCTAAAAACAGTTTGGATGTAGAAGAAAATAATATGCAGAATACAAAAATTAACTACTTAAGTAGTTCTAAAGAATTATATATAAATACTAATGACGTAAGCGTAATTAAAAACATTAATATTTATAACATTCATGGGCAAAGCATAATGTTTGTAAATCAAGTAAATTCTAAAGTTATTAAAATTCCCATGGATAGAATTAATGCCAATTATGCTATAGTAAATATTGAAACAGATCAAGGAATTATAAACAAGAAAGTTTTGATTAATTAATTTGGCTGTTTATGCTACATTTTTAAGATAAGCATAAGTAAACTATATTGAATACTAAAAAAAGAACCTTCTATTAGTTAGCCTGAATTCTCGAATGCTAAAATATTACGAACAATTAACCCTATTATCTTATTTATAAATAGGATTACTTAAATCCAAAATCACATATTAAAAACTACACAAAACTCAAGAATCTAGAAATACTATGAGATTAAACGAGCTTAAAAATTTGTTCTAAAGGCAGCCACTTCTCTCCTTCTTTAGCCCAAGGTATCTGTTGTTGGTATTTCCACATTAAATCCTCCCATTCTTGAACTTTAGAATTAGACGCATCCATTTTAGCTTTAGCTTCAAATGAAAATGTATCGTTAGCTTCAATAATCATAAATAACCGATTACCATTATTATAAATTTCCATGTTTTCAATACCTGAATCTTTAATACTTTTTATTATTTCAGGCCAAACAGATTTATGGTATTCTTTATATTCTTCAATTAATTTAGCATCATCTTTTAAATCACAAAAAAGGAAAAATTTTTTCATCTGTTTATAATTATTTTTATTGATAGGTCAGATGTAATATTCATTTAATTATTTCTTTGAGTATTGAAAATTTGGTTATAAATGTTTCATAATATCTATTCTATGATTTTCACCTCATGTTTCTTAAAAATATGCATTCCATACCAAGCTATGTATATAAAACAAACTAATGGTAAAATAAAAGAAAAATTAACCTCTGAAACTCCCATAATTGTAGTGTCTGCAACACCATTTCCTCCTGCATCTATAATCATACCCTGTAACATAGGCAACAATGCACCTCCTACAATAGCCATAACTAGTCCAGCAGAACCAACTTTAGATTGTTCTTCAGTTAAATCATTTAAAGCAATTCCGTATATGGTTGGGAACATTAAAGACATACAAAAAGAAATCCCAACTACACTATACAACCCAAACATACCTTCAATAAAAATAGCTCCCGTTACAAACCCTACAGCTAGTATAGCAAAAAACATTAGTAATTTTCCCGAACTCATAAAACGTAACATAGCAGTTCCAACAATACGACCAATAGTAAATAATATAAACGCTAAAAATTGATATGAAAACACATCAACCTTTTCATACCCTGCTACATCTACATTAGCTAAATCGATAGCTTCTGCATATTGATAAATATAAGTCCATGTCATAATTTGTGCACCAACATATAATATTTGTGCAAGAACACCTAAAACATATTTACTATTACCTGCTAGCTTAGAAAAAGTACTCCCTAAACTAGGCATTGTGCCTTCTTCTTTAGACTGAGGCATT
This sequence comes from Flavobacteriaceae bacterium HL-DH10, assembly GCA_031826515.1. Lineage (NCBI taxonomy): Bacteria > Pseudomonadati > Bacteroidota > Flavobacteriia > Flavobacteriales > Flavobacteriaceae > Thalassobellus > Thalassobellus suaedae. The sequence continues at coordinate 12,738 of CP134536.1, forward strand.
TTATTGACTAAAAATAAAACAAATACAGCTGAAATAACTAATCCTAAAACGACATAAGGATCACGAATTACTGCTAAATCTGCTACTCTAATCATAGCTCTTTTAGCTTCATCTAAAGCTCCGAAATCTACTATATCATCAGATTGTAAATTATCATATACAAAGAATTTTGCCACCAATAACCCAGCAAGTAATCCGATAGGATTTGCCGACTGTGCCAAATTTAAACGCTGAGTAGCTGTTTCTTTGGCTCCCATTGCTAAAATATATGGGTTTGCTGCGGTTTCTAAAAAAGCTAATCCAAATGTTAATACATACAATCCTAAACAGAAAAACCAAAATTTTTCAGTTATAGCTGCAGGATAAAATAACAAAGCACCTCCAGCATACAATCCTAACCCTATCAACACACCTACCTTGTAAGAATATTTACGCATAAACATAGCTGCTGGCAATGCCATACAAAAATAACCACCGTAAAATGCCATTTGAACCCAAGAGGCTTGTGTATTAGATAATTCTAAAACCTTTTTAAAAGCATTCACCATTGGGTCTGTTACTGCATTAGCAAAACCCCATAAGGCAAATAAAGAGGTGACTAAAATAAAAGGAACTATAATGCTTTTTGAAACTACAGGAATCTTAGGTGTTATACTCATTCTTATTATAATTAGTTGGTGATAGCAATATTACTAAAAAAGTATGGATTAAAAAACAAAGGTTAACTACACACTTATTCCGTTAATAACGCTCGATCTAAATGAACATAACCTCCATCTACAGTAATAAACTGACCTGTAGTATGTGACGATTTCTCTGAAATTGTAAATAAACATTGATCTGCAATTTCTGCAGGCATCGTCATTCTATTTTCTAAAGGAATTTTTTTAACAATAGCTTGAAGTTTTTCCGCTCCATTTTCTAACGTTTTAATCCAATTATCATAAGCAGGAGTCCAACTTTCTGCAATGACTATGGCATTAGAACGGATACCATATTTAATTAAATCGACAGCCCATTCTCGTGTTAAACCATAAACACCGCCTTTAGCTGCAGCATAACCAGATGTTCCTCCTTGACCTGTTAGCGCCACTTTAGAACCAATATTTAAGATGTTTCCTTTAACTTTTTTTATCATAGGTAAACAATACTTAGTCATAGCAAAATAGCTCACCATATTTAATTTCACAGAATACATAAAATCTTCCATAGAAGCATCTAATCCTACACCATCATTAACACCAACATTATTTATAAGAGCATCTACTCGACCGTATTTTTTTTCTATAACTTTTGATGCTTGTTCTATTTGTTTATAATCAGATAAATCTGTTTTTATAAATAAAGCATCAATACCTTGGTCTTGTAATGCTTTTTCATATCCATATCCGCGATCGTTACGACATACAATAACAGGTATAGCTCCTTCGGCAGCTAAATGCTGTACGATGGTTTCTCCTATACTACCTTTAATTCCAGCGGCTCCAGTTACAACTACTACTTTCCCTTTTAAACCTAAATCCATGATACTTATTTTAAATTATAAAATTGAATTGCATTTCCTCCCATAATAGCATCTTGTTCTTCTTCAGAAAGGTTTGCTATAAAATTTGTTACAATTGATTTTACTTGTGAATAATGTCCAGCCACCAAACAAACGGGCCAGTCGGAACCAAACATGACGCGTTTTGTTCCAAAAGTATTTAATATTAAATCCATGTATGGTTCTAATTGTTTTGGTGTCCAAGTATCATAATCTGCCTCAGTTATCATTCCTGAAAGCTTACAGTACACATTTTCTTGTTTAGCTATCTCCTGCATTACTATGGCCCAACCATCAAAAAAACCATCTTTTATATATGGTTTTGCTATATGATCGATAACAAATTTCTGATTAGGGAAACGTTTCACAAACTCTAAAGTAGCTCCTAATTGGTGCGGAAAAATTAAAATATCATAAGTATAATCATGTTTTTCTAACTTTGAAATACCTCTTAAGAAATCGGAACGCAACAAAAAATTATGATCGGGTTCGCCCTGTACCACATGCCTAAAACCTTTTACTTTATTGAATGTGCTATACTTTTCTAAATCATTATCAATAGTATCGCCTCGTAAATCTAACCAACCAACAACACCTTTAATAAAATCGTTCTCGGAAGCTAATTGCACTAAGAAATCCGTTTCAGCTAAAGTTTGATCTGCTTGAACTACTACACAACCATCAATACCATTTTCTTTATAGACTTTTTTTAAATCTGATGGTAAAAAATCGCGACGAATTGTAGCCATATTATCATCAATCCATTCGTGCTTAACGGGTTCATATTTCCAGAAATGTTGGTGAGAATCTATTATCATTTTAATGTTTTTTAATTAAAACTCACGGTTGCTTTAATAACCCCTGTTTCAGGGTTTAACCAACTATCAAAATGCGTAATCATATCTGTATAAGGCACAGAATGCGTTATAAAAGAGTCCGTTGGAAATTGATTTAAAACACTTATAACATGCTCAAAATCTTCGGTAGTTGCATTCCTGCTACACATTAAAGTCATTTCTTTGGCATGTACCGCTGGATGATTATACGTTAAATCGCCTTTTGATAAACCAACTAAAACAAATCGTCCTCCATGAGACATATAACTAGGACAAGCCTCTAAAGCAAATTTATTTCCAGAAGCATCAAATACCGCTGTACATAAATCGCCATTTGTAATTTCAGAAATAGCATTTGCCGCATTCTCTCCTGCCTTAACAATATAATCAACTCCAATTTTTTCTTTAGCATAATTTAAGCGTTGCTCATTCATATCTATGGCAATCACTTTTGCCCCAGCAATTTGAGCTAACTTCATAATACCAATACCTATGGGACCACAACCAACAATGGCAACCGTTTCTCCAGATTTAATATCAGCTCTTCTTATAGCATGTGCACCAATAGCTAAAGGTTCTACAATAGCCATTTCGTTATCAGATAAATTATTAGCAGGTAATAAAATATTAGCAGGTACTGAAATTTGTTCTTGCATACCACCATCTGCATGTACACCAAGCACTCTTATATTTGTACAACAATTTGCTTTTTCGTTTTTACATGCTATGCAATCTCCACAACTTACATAAGGCATCACAACCACTTTATCTCCTGCTTTAATGCCTTTTTCATTAGCATCAATTTCTATAACTTCGGAAGCTAATTCATGACCTAAAATTCTTGGATAGGTAAAAAATGCTTGATTCCCTCCATAAGCATGTAAATCTGTTCCGCAGATACCAACTTTGTTAATTCTTAATAAAGCCTCTCCTGGCTTTCTTTTAGGAGCCTCTTTTTCTTTTAAGATAAACTCCCCTGGTTTTTCACAAACAATGTACTTCATGCTTTTATTTCATTATTGTTATTTCGACTGATTAAACTATTTAAAGACATAAAACCCTTTATTATTGTATTTAAAAAATAATAAATTATATTTGTTCAATCGATTGAACAAACTTATACTTTTTTTTGAAAAATAAAAAGAAAACAACCATAAAAGATATTGCTAAGGTTTTAAGCATTACACCTTCTGCTGTGTCTAAAGCTTTAAACAATCATCCAAGAATTAGCGATAAAACTAAAATTGCTGTTAGGCAGGTTGCTGAAGCATTAAATTATCAACCAAACCATATAGCTACGGCTTTACGAAAAGGAAAGAGTAATTTAGTAGGTGTCATGATCCCTAGAGCAAATAGTCATTTTTTCTCTTCTGTTGTTGAGAAAATTGAAAACGTCTTAAGTAAAGAAGGTTATAATATTATCATCACCCAATCAAACGAATCGTTCACAAGAGAATCTAAAAATATTGAATCTTTACTATTAACTCAAGTGGATGGCATTATAGCATCTATGGCTAATGAGACAAAAACATTAGAGCATTTTGAAAAAATAAAATCTAATGGCATACCCTTAATTATGTTCGATCGTGGTGAAGACGCCTTAGATGTAGATTATATTGGAATAGACGACTACAAAAGCAGTTTCAAAATCGTTAAACATCTTAAAAACCAAGGATGCAAAAGAATAGCACATATTGGAGGACACAGTCATACCAGAATTTACAAAAACAGAATCGCTGGTTATAAAGATGCGCTTTTAAAATATAAGTTGCCAATTGCTGAAGAATTAATTTCTGAAAGTACACTGTATATTGAAGATGGTCGTAAAATCATGAAACAATTATTAGAACTTCCTGAAAGACCAGATGCTGTTTATGCTGCTAGTGATTTTGCTGCAATGGGTGCACTCCAAGTTATGGAAGAAAACAATATTCGAGTTCCAGAAGATATTGCCTTAGTAGGTTTTAGTAACGAAACCTTTACCTCTTTTGTAAAACCTTCTATAACCACTATCAATCAGCGTAGTGAAACCATAGGACAACTTGCAGCTGAAACGTTTTTAAAAAGAGTAAACACCCCAAGTTGGACACCTAAATTATACAATACTATTATTGATTCTGAACTTATTATTAGAGATTCTTCATTAAAAAGAAGTAAATAGATTTATAATACTATTTTTGCCTTTATTTAATAATTATCATTAATTTAGTTTTTTAAGTATTGATTTAGGGAACATTCATAACTATTTTTTCGTTACCCAACGAAATGATTAAATGAATGTTACATGTGACCAATAAAAAAAATAATTATAACACATGAAACTTCATTTATTAGACAGAAGCAACCTAACAAACAGTTCTTTTACAACCAAGGTAAATGAATATCCATACTTTTTAAAAATATGGCATTATCATCCAGAATTAGAACTTGTAGTGGTGCTTAAAAGTGAAGGTACTTGTTTTATAGGTGATAGTATTGAAAAATTTAGTGTAGGCGATATTGTACTAATAGGAAAAAATCTACCACATATGTGGTTGAACGATGAAGACTATTTTAAAAAAAGTCCGAAACAATCTGCCAAAGCCATTGCCATACACTTTAAACAAGATTATTTGGGACGTATATTTTTTGAAACTCCAGAAATGATTCATCTTTTAGAGCTTTTTGAACGTGCTCGTTTTGGTTTAAAATTTTTGAATACTGACAAAAATATTATTAATGATATTCAAAATATGTTAGAATTAGATGGTTTTGACAAAACCATATCTTTTTTACAAATACTCAATAAATTAGCAAAACATAAAGACGTTAAGCGTTTATCAAGCCTCGGTTTTATTAACTCATTTAATGCGACAAAAAGTGATGCACAAGATAACGTTCAAGCTTATATTTTTAAAAACTTCAACAAAACTATAAGTCTTGAAGAAGCTGCTAAAATTGCACATATGAATACGTCTGCATTCAGTCGTTTTTTCAAACGCATTAATCGCAAAACGTTTTCGCGTTACGTTTCAGAAATACGCATTGGGTATGCTTGTAAATTATTACTTGAAAACAAATTTAATATAGCTGCTGTTTGCTATGAGTCTGGTTTTAATAATATTTCAAACTTTAACAGACAGTTTAAACTAATAATGGGTTGTACGCCTTCTGTATATGTGAAAAATCATAAAAAAGAAACTCTATTACAATTAAACAAAACAGATTGATACGTTGCATAAAAAATTCTTTTTTGCTAAATAAAGCAAAAATAGTATCATCATATATCAAATTTTAGGAAGATTCACTTGTATAATCATTGTATCATTGTATCGGTGTTTTTCTATTTTTTTTAGATTCAACATTAATCATCAAAATAAATCATTACAAAAAATGACAAAATTCAGTTTAAAAAACAAAGTCGCTATTGTAACTGGTGGCGGAAGTGGTATAGGAAAAGCTATTTCATTAACCTTTGCTAAACAAGGTGCTAAAGTTCATATTTTAGATTTTAATATAGAAGCTGCAGAGGAAACTGTTTCAGAAATAAAAAATTTTGAAAAAGTAGCAGAAGCTCATAAATGTGATGTTGCAAACCAACAAAATGTGGTTGATATTATTAATAAAATCAGCAAAACTGAAAAAATAAATATTTTAATAAACAATGCTGGTATTGCTCATGTTGGTAATATTGAAAGTGTTGAAGAAGCCGATTTAGATCGCTTATATAATGTAAACATTAAAGGTGTTTATAATTGCATAAAAGCTGCTATTCCTTCTTTAAAAAGTAACGGAGGTGGGGTTATTTTAAATTTAGCATCTATTGCTTCAACAGTTGGCATCAATGACAGGTTTGCATATTCGATGACCAAAGGAGCTGTGCTTACCATGACTTATTCAATTGCTAAAGATTATATAAATGATGGTATTCGTTGTAATTGCATTGCCCCAGGAAGAGTACACACACCTTTTGTTGATGGATTTATAAAAAACAACTATCCAGGAAAAGAAGCCGAAATGTTTGATAAACTTTCAAAAACACAGCCTATTGGTCGTATGGGAAGCACACAAGAGATTGCAGATTTAACTCTATTCTTATGCTCTGATGAAGCTGGGTTTATTACTGGCTCTAATTACGCTATCGACGGTGGTTTTGTAACATTGAATGGTAATTAAGAATTAATAATATATTTTAGAAAGATGAAATTAATAAGATTTGGAGACGTAAATAACGAAAAACCAGGTGTTCAATTAGCAAACGGAACAAAACTAGATGTGTCTGCTTTTGGAACCGATTATAACGAAGAATTCTTCGGGAATAATGGTATTGAAAAATTAAAAACTTGGTTAGAAGAAAATCAATCAAGCTGTCCTGAAGTAGATGATAATGTGCGTTTAGGAGCGCCTTTAACAAGACCTTCAAAAATAGTATGTATCGGCTTAAATTATGCACAGCATGCTGCAGAAGCTGGTATGGAAGTTCCTAAAGAACCTGTATTATTTTTTAAAGCGACTTCTGCTATAGTTGGTCCTAATGATGATATAATAATTCCTAAAGGAAGTACTAAAACAGATTGGGAAGTTGAATTAGCTGTTGTTATAGGTAAAAAAGCATCCTACGTTGAAGAAGCGGATGTTTTCGAACATATTGCTGGTTATATGCTACATAACGATGTTAGCGAACGCGCTTTTCAATTAGAGCGTTCTGGACAATGGGTAAAAGGAAAAAGTTGCGATACCTTCGCTCCTATCGGACCATTTATTGCTACCACCGACGAAATTAAGGATCCAAATAATTTAAACTTATGGTTAAAATTAAATGGAGAAGTGATGCAAAACAGCTCAACTTCAGATTTCATATTTAATATTCAACAATCTATTAGTCATATTAGTCAATTCATGACGTTATTACCTGGTGATATTATTTCTACAGGGACACCTTTTGGGGTTGGTCTTGGCTTAAATCCGCCATTATATTTAAAACCAGGAGATGTTGTAGAACTTGGTATTGAAGGCTTAGGTACTTCAAAACAAAACGTGGTAGTATATAAATAATAAAACAAAAATCATGCGAGTAGGCTTATTCATACCCTGTTATATTAATCAATTATATCCTCAAGTAGGAAAAGCTACTTTAGAGCTTTTAGAAAAATTAAACGTCGATGTGGTATATCCATCAGGACAAACCTGTTGTGGACAACCCATGGCAAATTCAGGATATGAATATGAATCGGAAGGCGCTTGTAATAATTTTGTAAACAACTTCAAAGACTTTGATTATATTGTAACACCTTCTGGAAGTTGTGCTTATCATGTAAAAAAGCATTACAACATTATTCCTCAAACTGATGCGGTTACCAAGGTTCGTAATAATGTTTATGAGTTATGCGACTTCATTTTAAACGTTTTAAAAGTAAAAAATGTTGGTGCCTCATTTCCTTATAAAGTAGGCGTACATAAAAGTTGTCACGGACTTAGAGGATTAAGATTAGGGTCTTGCTCTGAAGTGGTTGGCGATTCTTTTTCATATATAGAATCCCTTTTACAAGAAGTAAAAGGCACCGAATTAATGCCTGTAAAAAGAAGCGATGAATGCTGCGGGTTTGGGGGCACATTTGCAGTTACCGAAGAAGCTATCTCTGTAAAAATGGGGAAAGACAAAATTAAAGACCATTTAGAAAGTGGCGTGGAAGTTATTACTGCTACAGACACTTCTTGTTTAATGCATTTAGAAGGTTTAGTAACACGTAATAACCAACCCCTTAAAATTTTACATATAGCTGAAATCTTAAACAGTAACTACTAATAAGAACCAATATGAGCCACTCAAAACTAGCCAGTATATTTAATAAAGATGAAAAGAGAGTCGATTGGCATGACAAAGCTTTATGGTTTGTTAGACATAAAAGAGACCTATCTGTTCACCAAGTAAAAGGTTGGGAAGAATTAAGAAACTTAGGTCATGGTATAAAAGCACACATGCTGTCAAATTTAGATTCTTATTTAATTGAATTTGAAGAAAATGCCATAAAAAACGGTGTAGAAGTACATTGGGCTGCTAATGGTGAAGAGCATAACCAAATAGTACACAAAATTCTTAAAGAGAATAATGCTAAAAAAGTAGTTAAAAGTAAATCGATGCTTACTGAAGAATGCCATTTAAATCCTTTTTTAGAAGCTGATGGTATTGAAGTAATTGATACCGATTTAGGTGAACGCATTGTGCAACTAGCAAAAGAACCACCAAGTCATATTGTATTACCCGCTATTCATAAAAACAAACATGAAGTAGACGAATTATTCCAAGAACATTTAGGCACAAAGCCTTGTGATGGTGATCCGCAATATCTAACAAGAGAAGCTAGAAAACATTTACGCGAAAAATTTATTGAAGCTGATGCTGCCATTACAGGTGTAAACTTCGCCATTGCTGAAACAGGAGGATTTGTAGTTTGTACCAACGAAGGAAATGCCGATATGGGTGCGCATTTAGCTCCTGTTCATATTGCTTGTATGGGTGTTGAAAAAATAATCCCGAAACAAGAACATTTAGGTGTGTTTTTACGATTATTAGCAAGATCTGCCACTGGACAACCCATAACAACATATTCTTCACATTTCAACAAACCTAGAAAAGGTGCAAAAATGCATATTGTAATTGTTGATAATGGGCGCTCAGAACAATTAAGCAGACCAGATTTTAGAGCCTCTTTACATTGTATTCGCTGTGGTGCTTGTATGAATACTTGTCCAATTTACAGAAGAAGCGGCGGTCATAGTTACGATGCTACTATTCCTGGACCAATTGGTTCTATTCTATCGCCTGGAAAAGATTTAACAAAACATAGCTCTTTACCATTTGCCTCCACCCTATGTGGATCATGTTCAGATGTTTGTCCTGTCAAAATTGATATCCATTCACAATTATATAAATGGCGACAAATAATCACCAAAGAAACTCCTCAGCCATTTATTAAGAAAAAATCGATGGAAATTATGGGGAAGATTTTCGCAAAACCTGCCCAATTTGAAAAAGTTGGAAAAATAGCCCGTTGGTCTTTAAGAAACTTACCTAAATCCATGATTAATTCTAAGCCAAATGCTTGGGGTAAAGCTAGAGATTTACCAACAGGTCCTAAACAAAGTTTTGATGAGTGGTATAATGAAAGAGAAAATAATAAGAAAAAAGATTAAGTCATGGGAAGCAGAGACAATATATTAGCAAGAATAAAAGCAAATAAACCAGACGCTATTGGTTTACCCCAAATAGATGACACGCTTTTTGATGATGAGTACGATTTAATCAAAGAATTTACTAAAAAAGTAGAGGTTGTAGGTGGTAATGTTTTGGAGGCGCAATCAAATCAAGATATTCTTAAGCAAATAACTACTTTAATTCCAAATACAGTGGTTAATTTTTCTACTTTATCTGATTCACTTGACTTTAATACTATAAATTTAGAAGCCATAAAAAACCCGCAAGAATTAGAAGATCTAGATATTTTAATTCTAGAAAGTGATTTAGGAGTTGCAGAAAATGGCGCTGTTTGGGTTACCGATAAAAATCTTCCTATTAGAGTATTACCTTTTATCACTAAGCATTTAGTTTTTGTGATTTCTAAAGAAAATATTGTCCCATATATGCATCAAGCCTATAATAAACTTTCCGAATCTTCATCAGGTTTTGGTGTGTTTATTTCTGGCCCTTCAAAAACTGCAGATATAGAACAATCACTGGTAATTGGAGCACATGGTGCTTTAAGCTTAACGATCTTTTTAAAAAATTAATCTCGCAATCTTTATCTTACTTCAATTAATAAAATTTAAGAGCATAAACCACTTAAAAACCTTACATTATTTGATTTCATAATAAAAAATAACGTCTCAAATAAAAAAAACGTTTTTTTTATAAAATTACAGTACAGTACAGGATAGAAGTTTTTTAATCTTAATATAATTTAGCAGCAAATATTTTAATAATCCTCATGAATACAAATACAAAAAAATTTAATTACGTAGATTACTTATGGAATGAAGAAAAAGCTGCGTCTTTAAAAGACGATCAAGTTGCTTTATTTTTATACCGCTCAAACATACTAGGTGCCGATTTAAGAATCACCAATTATGGAGGTGGAAACACGAGCTGTAAAACCATAGAAAAAGATCCTTTAACAAACGAAGAAGTTGAAGTTATGTGGGTAAAAGGTTCTGGTGGAGATATTGGTACTTTAACACGTGCTGGAATTGCTGGTTTATACACGGGTAGATTACGCGATTTAAAAAATGTTTATGGTGGTTTAGAAGATGAAGATCGTATGGTTGGACTTTTTAATCACTGTATTTATGATTTAGATAGTAAAGCGCCTTCTATTGATACGCCACTTCACGGATTATTACCATTTGCACATATAGATCATTTACATCCTGATGCACTTATAGCTGTAGCTGCTGCAGAAGATAGCGAAAAAGTAACCAAAGAAATTTGGGGAGACACCATGGGTTGGGTGCCTTGGCAACGTCCTGGTTTTGATTTAGGACTTCAGTTAGAAAAATGTTTAGCTGATAATCCTGGAATTAGAGGTATTGTTTTAGGTAGTCATGGATTATTTACTTGGGGAGATACCTCTTATGAATGCTACATGAATAGTTTAGAAGTTATTGAAACAGCTTCTGAATATATCGAGAATAAAATCAAAGAAAAAGGTTCTGTTTTTGGTGGTCAAAAAATACAAAGTCTTGCTAAAGAAGAACGTTTAGAAAAAGCAGCACAATTAATGCCTTTATTAAGAGGCTTATGCTCTTCAGAAAAAAGTATGATAGGTCATTTTTCTGATAGTGATGTTGTTTTAGAATATATTAATAGTAATGATTTAGAGCGTTTAGCTCCTATGGGAACGTCTTGTCCAGATCATTTCTTACGTACAAAAATTCAACCATTAGTATTAACACTTGGTACTAATGAAGACATATCGAATACAGATGCTATTCTTAAAAAATTAGAACCAGCTTTTGAACAATATAGACAAGAGTATGCAGATTATTATAATACTTGTAAAAAAGATAATAGTCCGGCAATGCGCGACCCTAACCCAGTAATCATTATTTACCCTGGAGTTGGAATGTTCAGTTTTGCAAAAAACAAACAAACTACACGTGTTGCAAGTGAATTCTATATTAACGCCATAAACGTTATGCGCGGTGCAGAAGCCATTACTTCTTATACATCATTGCCAAGACAAGAAGCTTTTGATATTGAATACTGGTTATTAGAGGAAGCTAAACTTTCTAGAATGCCAAAAGAGCAACCATTATCTCGCAAAGTAGCTTTTGTTACTGGAGCTGGTGGTGGTATTGGTAAAGCAATTGCAGATAAATTAGCTGCTGAAGGCGCTAATGTCGTTTTAACAGATATTAACGAAGATAGTTTAATAGAAGCGCACGCTACGTATAAAAGAGATGTATCAACATATGCGATTTGCGATGTTACTAGTACAGAATCTATTGCTTCTGCATATAAAAAAGCATGTATTGAGTTTGGTGGCGTAGATATCGTTGTTCACAGTGCTGGATTAGCAATTTCTAAAGCTTTAGAGGATACTACGGATAAAGATTGGAATATTTTACAAAGCATTTTAGTGAAAGGTCAATTTGATTTAGCAAAACAATCAGCTGCAATCATGCGTAAACAAGGTCTTGGTGGTAATTATATTGCTATTGCAAGTAAAAACGGATTGGTTGCAGGTCCTAATAACGTTGCTTATGGAACAGCGAAAGCTGCTCAACAACACATGGTACGTTTATTAGCAGCCGAATTAGCAAAAGATAAAATTAGAGTAAATACAGTAAATCCAGATGGTGTTATTGTAGGAAGTAAAATTTGGGAAGGTGCTTGGGCTGAAGGTAGAGCTAAAGCCAATGGAATTACCGTTGAGGAATTACCAGCATTTTATGCCAAAAGAAATTTATTAAATGAAATCATCACACCTGATGATATCGCAAATGGCGTATTTACTTTAGTAGGAATATTAGATAAATCTACAGGAAACATAATTAATGTTGATGGTGGAATGGCTAATGCATTTGTACGCTAATAAAATTTGAGTTAGTTTTTAGTTTGTCAAAAACTTCCATAGCATATCAACATATATATTATGGAAGTTTTTTTTTAATATTCAATACACATAATAAAAACATCCTCGATGATGCCAATGTAATATGTGCTAATTGAAAAGTAATACATTTAAATACATGAAAATAGAACAACACCATATTCAAGATAGCAATAATAAAAATCTTAAAACACACCAAGATAATTTTGATTTCCTATCAAATAACCTGACAAAAAAAGGGGTTAATGTAAATACGTTAATTAAAAAATTACAAGACTTTCAAGTCGCTATACCAAGTTGGGCATTAGGTGCTGGTGGTACGCGTTTTGGGCGTTTTTCTTTTTATGGAGAACCTTCTAACTTAGAACAAAAAATTCAAGATATTGGTATCATTCACTCGTTAACACAAACGGCTGGTGCTGTTTCACTTCATATTCCTTGGGATATTCCAGAAGATTATAATGCTATAAAAGAATTAGCTGGTTCATTAGACATTAAATTTGATGCGGTAAATTCTAACACATTTCAAGATCAAGCTAATGCTAAAGAAAGTTATAAATATGGTTCTTTAAGCAATACTAGTGAAGCTGTTAGACAACAAGCCATTCAACATAATTTAGATGTTATTAATATTGGTAACAAATTAGGGTCTAAAAGCTTAACGGTTTGGTTGGCAGATGGATCTTGTTTTCCAGGTCAAAACAACTTTCAAACAGCACTTCAAAATACTGAAAATAGTTTAAAAGATATTTACAAAGGCCTTCCTAATGACTGGAGCATGCTTATTGAATACAAACCTTACGAACCAAACTTTTACAGTACCGTTATTCAAGATTGGGGAACTTCGTTTATGTTAGCTAATGCATGTGGAGACAAAGCTTACTCGCTAGTAGATTTAGGTCACCATTTGCCTAACAGTAATATTGAACAAATAGTTTCAATTTTAATGTCTAAAGGAAAATTAGGTGGTTTCCACTTTAATGATAGTAAATATGGTGATGATGATTTAACTGTTGGAAGTATCAAACCTTATGCCCTATTCTTAATTTTTAACGAATTGGTTTATGGTATGAAAAACAATCCACAAAATCCAGATTTAGCGTGGATGATTGATGCCAGCCATAATGTAAAAGATCCATTAGAAGATTTAATCCAATCTCTTGAAGCGATTCAAGAAGCTTATGCTAAAGCACTTTTAATAGATCAAGATGAATTAAAGTCTGCACAACTAAATAATGACGTTGTTAAATGTCAAGAAATTTTACAAGATGCCTATAGAACAGATGTAAGACCGCTTTTAGAGAAAGCTAGAATAGAAAACGGTGGTGCATTAAGTCCAATTAACGCATATCGTTCTTTAGATGTTAGAAATGGATTAATTAAAGAAAGAGGTAAAAACACTGTAGCAACAGGCTTATAATATTGTTTTATGGTAAATGTAACAGCGGTTTTTGACATTGGTAAAACCAACAAAAAATTCTTTCTTTTTGATAAAGATTACAAAGAAGTACACAAAGAATATACGTCTTTTGAAGAAATTGAAGATGAAGATGGTTATCCAACTGAAAACTTGCCCGCACTACAAGAATGGTTAAAAAGTGTGTTTGAAAACATACTTAAAGCTTCAGAATTTAATGTACAAGCCATTAATTTTTCAACGTATGGTGCTAGTTTTGTTCATCTTGATGAAAATGGTGAAGTATTAACACCGCTTTACAATTACACAAAACCAATAGATCAAAGTGTTATTGATTCGTTTATTGAAAAATACGGGCCCAAAGAAGATTTTTTAAGCACAACAGGTTGTTTCGACTTAAGTCTTTTAAACTCTGGTTTACAACTATACTGGATAAAACATACAAAACCTGAAGTTTTTAAAAAGATAAAATATTCATTACACTTACCACAATATTTAAGTTACATTTTTACTGGTATTCCTTTAAGTGAATATACAAGTATTGGCTGCCATACAGCACTTTGGGATTATACTAAAAAAGATTATCACCAATGGGTTTATAAAGAAGGTTTAAATAATATACTACCAACAATAGTATCAACTGAAACTAGTATTAATATGAACTACAATGGAAAACGCATCAAAATTGGTGTTGGTATTCACGATAGTTCTGCAGCTCTTTTGCCTTACGTACGCAGTGTAAAGAAAAAATTTGTTTTAGTTTCTACAGGTACTTGGAGCATTACTTTAAATCCATTCACAGACCACCCTATTATTGCTGATACAGATACAAAAGATTCAATCAATTATATGCGTATTAACGGTAAACCCGTTAAAGCAACACGATTATTTTTAGGTAATGAATACAAAGTTCAAGTTAATAAATTACACAAACGTTTTGGTGTTTCTGAAGATTATCATCGACATGTAAAATTTGATTATAATACCTACCTTGAAATAGTTAAAGATTTTAAACATATGTTTAAATGGGAGAGCATTACAGATGTCGACATGCCTTCTGAAACTAAAATAACCTATAATAAATTTGAAGATGCTTACCACCAACTTATGATGGAACTTGTACTTTTACAAATAAAAAGTATCAAAGATGTTATAGGTAATGACGAAATAAAAAGATTATATGTAGATGGTGGATTTAGTGATAACGATCTTTTTGTTAAGCTACTATCTCACCATTTTAGAAATATGAAATTAAGAACTACAGATTCTTCCTTAGGGTCTGCTTTAGGTGCTGCAATTTCAATTTCAGATAAAAAATTAAACTCAAAATTTCTAAAAAAGAATTATTCATTAAAGAAACACGTCCCATTCATAATAAGTTAATTAACCTTTCATAACTATTAATATAGTATTTTAATCTTAATAACTGTTTTTTGGAACTTGTTTCCTGTTAAATAAAACAAAAATGTCAAAAAATATTAAATTAGAACATCCAAGAGATCAAATTACTAAAATTATTAGTAGAATTTATAAAAGAGGAATGACCACAACTTCTGGTGGTAATATTTCTATAATAGATGATGAAGGTAATATATGGGTAACACCATCTGCCATTGATAAAGGTTCGTTAAGAGCTTCAGATATTATCTGTGTAAAAAAAGATGGAACCATTATAGGAAAACACAAACCATCATCAGAATTCCCTTTTCATAAGGCCATTTATGAAGTAAGACCAGATATAAAATCGGTTATTCATGCACACCCACCAGCATTAGTCTCATTTAGTATTGTGCGTCAAATACCAAATACTAATATTATTTCTCAAGCTAAGCATATTTGTGGCCCCATAGGTTATGCTGAATATGAACTACCAGGAAGTGAGGAATTAGGTGATGTTATTGCAGAAGAGTTTAAAAAAGGTTACAAAGCCATTATCATGGAAAATCACGGAACCGTTTTAGGCGGAAGTGATTTAACCGATGCGTTTGAACGCTTTGAAACTTTAGAATTCTGTGCTAGTACAATATTATATGGCTCGCAAATAGGTACTCCAAATTATCTGACTGATAATCAAATTGATGAATTTGAAGCCCAGACCAAATCCATGTTACCTGAAATGGAGCATACTTTACATCCTTCAGACGAAGTTGAAAAACGTTTAGACATATGTAAAATTGTACAACGCTCTTGTCAGCAGGGACTAATGATAAGTTCTTACGGTACGGTATCTATGAGATGGAAAGATAATGACTTCCTAATAACACCAACAGATGCCAGTAGATGGGAAATGGAAATGGAAGATATTGTACAAATAAAAGATGGCAAAAGAGAAAAAGGTAAAAAGCCAAGTAGAGCGACTTGGATTCATCAAGAAATTTACAAAAGAAACCCAAATGTAAACTCTATAATAATGACACAATCGCCTTATTTAATGGCTTTTGGTGTTACTAAATCATACTTAAATGTGCGCACCATACCAGAGAGTTGGATATTTTTACAGGATATTCCATCTATAGAATATGGTAGCCATTTTAAAACAAATACAGATAGTAAAATTATTGAAAACTGTACAACGGCCTTAATAATTGAAAATGATTCTGTTATGATTACTGGAGACAAGCTATTGCAAACTTTTGATTATTTGGAAGTTGCAGAATTTAGCGCAAAGTCAATTGTGCTTGGTACATCTTTAGGCAACATGGTACCTATAAATGATAATCAGGTTGAAGAATTAAGAAAAAAGTTTTTAGCTTAGCTAAAAATCAACAACTAAACTAAATAATACAAATATGACGCAATACCACAAAGAAGAAGAAATAATTGAAGAGATCGCAGGAGGCGAATTTGAAAGAACCCCTGTGCCTCAATCAAAATTAAAAAGTTGGAAAAGTTTCCTTGGTATGTATGCTGGTGAACATGCTGCTGGAACAGAATTCATGATAGGTCCTTTATTTTTAACGGCAGGCGTTAGTGCCTTCGATTTAATAATCGGACTTTTACTAGGTAACTTATTAGCTGTTATATCTTGGCGGTTTTTAACAGCAGAAATTGCTGTTAAAAATAGATTAACCTTGTACTTCCAACTAGAAAAAATTTGTGGAAAAAATCTTGTCACTGGATATAATTTAGCAAACGGAATTCTTTTTTGCTTCTTAGCAGGTTCAATGATAACGATTTCAGCTACTGCTGTAGGAATACCTTTTGATATGCCTATGCCAAAGTTGTCTGATACGATGCCTAATGGTGTTACTTGGATAGTTATTGTTATATTAATTGGTGCAATTATATCTATTATCGCTGCAAAAGGTTATGATACGGTATCTAAAGCAGCCAACTGGATGTCTCCTATAATAGTTCTTGCATTTTTAGCTTGTGGAATAGTAGCTTTAAACCAATTAGGAGTTTCAAGTTTTTCAGAATTTTGGGATATTTGGGGTGAAGGAAAAGAACCTTTTCCTGGTCAAATAAAATATACCTTTTGGCATGTGTTAATCTGGTCTTGGTTTGCAAATGCAGCTATGCATATTGGCATGTCTGATTTATCAGTTTTTAGGTTTGCTAAAAAAGCAAGTTCAGGTTGGACAACTGCAGGCGGTATGTATGTTGGTCATTATATGGCTTGGATAGCAGCTTGCTTATTATATGCCGTTTATTTAAAATCTCCAGAGGCACAAGCTTTTTTATCTAATGGAGAAGCACCACCTGTTGCTCCTGGTCCATTAGCTTATAATGCTATTGGAGTTTTTGGTATTATTGCTGTAGTTTTAGCTGGATGGACAACGGCTAACCCAACTATTTACAGAGCAGGATTAGCATTTCAAGCCATAATGCCTAAATTATCGACGGCTAAGGTTACTATTTTAGCAGGTACGATTGCTACAATTGCTGGTTTATTTCCTGCTTTTGCCATGAAATTATTAGACTTTGTTGCTTTATATGGTTTTATTTTAGCTCCTGTTGGTGCTGTAATTGTATTTGAGCATTTCTTTCACAAAAAATTTGGTGTCATTAAAAATTATGCAGAACATGCCAACATAAAATTTAACAAATCGGTTCTATTTGCTTGGGCTATCAGCTTTGGTATATTTTATTTTATATCGATACAGTTTGACATATTTTTATCTTTTGTAACGCTACCTACATGGTTATTATGTGGTATTTTATTTCTTGTATTTAGTAAATATGCACAAAAAAATAATTAGATGTATACCTCTTTAAATCTGTGTGTTTAAATAAAAAAGCAGGATTATCAATTGATAATCCTGCTTTTTTATTATTAATAATTTTTATTAAACTAATTGTGTTAATCTTTGAGAAGATTTTCTAACAATTAATTGTGGAGTCAATACAATATGTTTTTCTGACTTAACTTTTTTACTATTATTAACTTCTTCAAGAAAAACTTGAGCAGCTATTCTTCCCATTTCTATAGGAGATTGATCTACAGATGTAATTGAAAGTTCCATAAATTTTGTAAACGGTTCGTTACTAAAACCAACAACACTTATATCTTCTGGGATTTTAAGACCATGTGCTTTTATTTCCTCAATAGCACCAAGGGCTGTAAAATCACTTGAAGAAAATATAGCATCAGGTCGTCTGTCCATATCTAAAAATATTTTTGTAGTTTTTCTACCTTCTGCTACTTTACTCATGGTTTCTATAACTAAACTTTCATCAAACTCTAGTCCATTATCTATAATAGCTTGCTTATAACCTAAGTACCTGTTTTTAAAAATTTGTAATGAACGGTCGTTAGATAAATGAGCGATGCGCTTATATCCTTGATCTATTAAATGCTTGGTAGCCTCATAAGCGCCTTTAAAATCGTCAATAGTTACAGAACTTACACCGCTAATAGATTTCTTTCTGTCAAAAAATATTAGTGGTACATGTTTTTTTATTAATTTATTGAAACTATCATTGTTTTCAATTTCAGAATTAGATATTGACATTAAAACACCGTCTACCTGAGCATTCAATAATGAATTAATATTTTCAATCTCTAAATTTTGTTGATCATGGGTTTGACAAATAATGACATGGTACCCTTTAGGATAAAGTTCCTCTTCAATACCTCTTATTACTGAAGCAAAAAAATTGCTATCAATTCTGGGTACAATAACTCCAACATTATAACTTTTACCACTCTTTAGAGCTAAAGCTAATTTATTTTGCTCATAATTCATTTCTTTAGCAGTTTGAAGTACAAGTTTACGCGTAGCAACACTTATTTTAGCATTATTATTTAAAGCTCTAGAAACGGTAGCAGCAGTAATGTTTAGCCTTTTAGCTATATCATAAATAGTTGTCTTTTTTGTCATGTGAATTAGTTGGCTAGAATTTTCAAAAATACATCAATAAAAATTAATACCTAAAAATTAGCTCTTTTAAGCCTCAAATATTATTGAAGCTAATGTTTGTTTTTATTTGTAAACTTTTTATTTTTCTATTTCTATAGAAATTTAAAGCAATATATACTTATACAATTTTGCATATAAATTAAAAGTAAATAAATAATTTCAACTATCAATTAGTCTATATCAATTATACATATTTAAATTTAAACAGTTAAAAATATTAACTTAATACTATATACAAGCTTTAATTGTTTTTATCGTAAATATATTTGCAAGATATATATAATTTTATATTTTTGTGCAATCGATTACAGTTATAAATCGTATTTACTCAAAAATTATATCTTCTGTAATTAATTAAATTAGGTAAGTAGCAGATTAAATTCAATCGATTGGATTTTTTATTAACTAAACTCAAAATTCGCGTATGCTAAAAACAACCATTAAATTGACAAACAAAAACTAAAAAAACTAAACAAAAAAGAATGAAAACAAACAAAAACTTCAAGTATTATCTCTTTTTATTAGGACTAATACTATGCATGCCTATGTATGGGCAAAACGAAAATACTGTAAAAGGTACAGTTTCAGATGAATCTGGAATACCTTTGCCAGGTGTATCGGTAATTATTAAAAATACGACAACAGGTACAGCTACTGATTTTGATGGTAACTACACCCTTAAAACTAGTTCTAGCGACATTTTAGTATTTAGTTACCTAGGATATACAACAAAGGAAATTTCTGTTGACGGTAAATCTACCCTAGATGTAAAAATGGCAGAAGAGGCTGGACAATTAGATGAAGTCGTTGTGATTGGATATGGCTCTACAACTAGACGAGATGTTACTGGTGCTATTGCCTCTGTAACTGGAGAAAAACTTGCAGCAGTTCCTGTTGCAGATGCAGCACAAGCATTACAAGGTAAACTACCTGGTGTTCGTGTAACAACTCAGGATGGACGTCCTGGAGCAGATATATCTATCCGTGTTCGTGGTGGTGGCTCAATTTCTCAAAGTAACCAACCTTTATTTATTGTTGATGGATTTCCTGTAGGCTCTATAAGTAACATACCAGGTAATCAAATTAAAAGTATTGACGTTTTAAAAGATGCGTCATCTACTGCAATATATGGTGCTCGTGGAGCTAATGGTGTAATTATTGTTACTACAAAAAGTGGTGTAGCAGGGAAAACCAAAGTTACTTATGATGGTTACACACAATTTAGTACAATTCCAGAATACCTTCCTGTTATGGATGGTTATGATTACATAGCTTACAACTGGGGGTATGCAGATGCCATTGGTGCATCATATAGAGATGCTTGGGAAAAATTATGGTTAATAGGTCCACAAGCTGGAGCTGGGAACTCAGCAGGTATTGACTATTACAAAACTGTACCTAGCCGTAACTATACAAAAGATTTATATAATAGTGCATTTACGCACAGTCATAATTTTAATATAAGTGGTGGTTCTGAAGACACTAGATACCTTTTAGCAGTTAACCATTTAGATCAAGAAGGAAATAAAGAACGTTCATTTTATGAAAGAACAAACGTTTCTTTTAGATTAGATCAAAACTTAGGTGATAAATTAAAATTTTCTTTAAATACCAGATATGCTCAAACCAGTGAAGGTAACAATAGTGGTAACTCACAAGCATATTGGTTTAGACCAATTCCTATTGAAAACGTTTTAGGAGATTATGATTTAACAAGTAATACCCAATTAGGAGATTATGATAGATTGATTCTAGATCAATTTAGTCCTGTTGCTCTACTAAACGATCAAGATAGTGTTAATAAAAACAGATCTGTTGTAGCTAATACATCTTTAGCTTGGGATGTTATTCCAGGTCTTACTGCTAAAACAGATTTTAGTTTAAGTTCTAATTGGGGCTCTCAAAAGTCATGGTCAGGTGCTATTGCAAGTGGTTATCTTGATACTGATAGAAACCCCACTTTTGGAGGTCAAGCAAGGGTTAGACAGGCTCAAGGATGGAATTACCGTTGGGTAAATACATTAAATTATGATGTTCAAGGTTTAGGAGAAGACCATAAATTAGGTGCCTTATTAGGTTATGAAGTTGCTGATTCTGGTTCAGAAAGAGTAGATGTGTCTGGTCAAAGATTTCCATTATCTTATGATGCTCAACGTGCTTGGGATAACATGGGAGATTATTTAAAAGAAGATGGTAGCACTTATTTTAGTTTAGCTACCAGTGGAGGAACTCCTAATCGTATTCAATCAATATTCTCACGTTTACAATATGGTTACAAAGGTAAATACTTATTTACTGGAACTTTTCGTGCAGATGGGTCTTCTAGATTTGCACCTGATAATCGTTGGGGGTATTTCCCTGCAGGAGCTATTGCATGGCGTGTGTCTGAAGAAGATTTCTTAAAAAATTCAAATTGGTTAGACGATTTAAAAATACGTTTCTCTTATGGTGCTGTAGGTAGTGATGGTATTAGTGCTGAATTATGGAAACAAAGTTGGAGACCAACTACTGTAAGATGGTCTTTAGGCGATGTGCAACAACCTGGTTATGTTCCTGGTGGTTTACTTGCTAACCCAGATCTAAAATGGGAAACAACTATTACCAGAAACCTTGGTATTGACTTCCAATTATTAGGAGGCAAATTAAGTGGTACTTTAGAACTTTATAAAAATACTGTAGAAGATCTTTTATTAGTTACTCCTGTATCTCCGCTATCTGGATTTACAAATACACAAGCTAATATTGGATCAACAAGTAATAAAGGTGTTGAATTCTCATTGAGTGCAGATATTATCAGATCTGAAGATTTTAATTTAATAGGAAGTTTTAACATCAACATAAACAGAGGAAATGTTGAGGCTTTATCTGATGACATTAATGGAACTTATAGCTCTGGTTTTGGAGGCGTTTATTTCTACCCTAGAGAAGATTATATTCTAACCGTAGGAAAACCTGTAGGCTTACTTCGTGGGTTTATACATGAAGGCATGTACACTACTGATGATTTTGATTACGATTCTAATAACCAAATTTATACTACAAAAGCTGGAGTTCCATCATATACAAGTGGTGTAATAGGAACTATTTACGGTACTACCGCAAATAAACCAAGCTCACAAACCGAATACCCTGGTGTTCAAAAAGTTAGAGACCTTAATGGAGATGGCCTTATCGATGAAAATGATATCACTGTTATTGGTGATACTAACCCAGATCATACAGGTGGTTTCAGCTTAGGAGGAAACTATAAAAACTTTGATTTCAATTTTGATTTTACTTGGAGTGTTGGAAACGATATTTATAATGCGAGTCGTGTAAACGCTTATTTAGGAATTAAAGAAGCCGGGTTATTCAGAAACAGATACGCAGAACTTAATGGGGCTTATAAAATTCACGATGTTGTGAATGGACAACTTACAAGAATAGTTGATCCAGCTGCTTTAGATGCACTAAATGCCAATGCTACTTCTTTCTTACCTTATCCAGAAAGTGCTTTAGCTTCAACTTTTGGTGTTGAAGATGGGTCTTATCTAAGATTAAATACAGTTACTTTAGGATATACATTACCACAAAATGTTGTAGATAGATTTGGGATTAATAAATTCCGTCTATATGGCTCAGTTTTTAATGCCTTTACTATAACTGGTTATAATGGATTTGATCCTGAAATAAATGTAGATGAAACTGCAGGAAATAGTAGTTATCCAACACCAGGTTTGGATTTAAATGCTTATCCTCGTCCGCGTACATTTACGTTTGGTCTGAATATTGAATTTTAAAAAAAAATAACTCATGAAAAAATTATTGTTTTTAATGCTTACCGTATTTATGCTAATAAATACATCGTGTAAGGAAGATTTCTTGGATGTGGCAAACCCATCCAGTGTTGATGAAGATTTCGTATTTGGAGACGCAAGTGAAGCTAGAAAAGTATTAGCGGGTCTTTATGATATTTGGCATGATCTTGATAAAAGATTGTTTTATGATATATCTTCTGTAGGATCAGATTCTGAAAATCATCCAGAGTTCTATGCCTCTCAAGGTAGACATATTCCTGAAGGTCTTTTTGCATCGGAATATGATATTAATGATGGAAACCATAGAGATACTTGGAATGAAGCATATCTTATTATTAATAGATCCAACATCATTATGGAATCTATCGCTGAAAAAGAAGAGTACCAAAGTGCTGTAGCTTCAGGAAAAGCAAATGATTACACACATATTTATGGTGAAGCTATGTGCCACCGTGCTACTAATTACAAAATGTTAATTAGATATTTTGGTGATGTTCCTTATTTTGATTATCCAATTAGAAATACAGCGCAAACTGATACTTTAGGTTACACAATGCGTGATAATATTTATGACAGAGAGATTGCGGCTCTTAAAACTGCAGTACCTTTGATGTATAGATTGGGAGAAAATAATGTAACTGCTGAAACTTTTTCTGGCACATATGGTGATCAATTAATTGCTAGATTAGCTTTTGATGCTGCAGGTTTTCAATTACGTCGTTCAGATTTTGATTATAGTCCTGTTACTTTCGAACAAAAAGGAATTGAAGGCTGGGGAGCTAAATATGTAAGACGTACAGATTATAAAGAATACTATAAAACTGCTAAAGATTACTATTTAAAAGTTGTAAACAACCCTGGTTCAGCACGTTTAATTGAATCAGATGAAAGAGGAACTGGATTTAACAACCCATTCCAAAGAAATTTCCAATATATTTTAGACTTAGAAGTTAGTCCTGAATCTATTTTTGAATGTGGATACACACGTACACAAAATTCAGATTGGCCATATTCATTTGGTCGTCCATCTGGTGGTGGTGGTTCAAATGCCTTTCCTTGTAAAAACTACGGACAAGGTCGTATCAATTCTAGTTTCTACTTCGGAGATTTTGATTCTTCAGATATGCGTAGAGATGTTACTGCTTGTATAACTGCTAATTCTGGTGCAGCTACAGAAAAATTAATTAATTTTTCTCCAGGTAGCCGTGAAAAAGGTGGTTTAGCAAATAACAAATTTGACGAATCTCGTATGGCTAACCCGTATACAGTAAAACAACGCCAATCTGGTGTTAACTGGCAGCAAGTACGTATGGCTAACGTTATGTTAAACCTTGCCTATGCAGCTGCAGAAACTGGTGATGAAGCTACTGCTAAAACTTATTTCAAAAAAGTAAGAAGTCGTGCTTTCTCTGCAGCAAATCAAGCTACAAAAGTAAATGCTTATGTAGATGGCATGTCTGGTAATGCTTTATTAAGAGGTATTGAACAAGAATTGAAATTAGAATTAGCTGGTGAAGGTATTACTCGTTTTGATATGGTTCTTTTTGGAACAATGCCTGAAAGAATTCAAAACATGCGTGATACCATGAAAGCTATGATAGATGGCATGGAAGCTAATGGTTATTATAGTTTTCCAAATGGTGTAGATATCTCAAGTTATGTTTATACAAAAGAGGTTAATATTAAAGATGTTGATGGTAGTTTGAATTATTTAACTACACAAACACCTGAAGGACTTTCTGAATCAGATCCACTTTATCCAGTATTAGTTCCAGGTTGGAGAGGTACTAGTGATTTATGGTCTGACATCGCAGATACGAAACAAGGTCATATTGCAATTCGTGGTATGTACAAATATATTGACCCAGCAAGTGCTGAAGGTTTAGCTCTTTTAGCAGATGGTTATTCATTAACTGATTGGGGTATAAATCTTGTTAATAATAGACAGCAGTATACTGATGATTTATTCAAAGGATATCCTGATGGTTCATTTGCAGCAGGTGTTCCTCCTCGTTACATTATGCCATTGTCTGGAGATGCTTTACGTACTTCAAAAGGTTTACTTACACAAGGATATGGTCACCCTTCAGCTGAATAAAATACTGAATTGATTTCATAGAAATAATTTTAAATAGCCCGCATCTTAATAGTAGTGGGCTATTTTTTTATAATTAAAATAGACGCCTAACAATAGAAACCTATTATTAAACTACTTTTTTAATTTAATCACTGAAAAACAAAAAATGATAAAAACAAAAGGCACATACTTCACATTATTAACTATTTGTTGTTTAATACTATTTACTAGTTGCAAACAACAAAAAAAAGAACCACAAAATTCAGATCCATTTGCTGAATTAAAGGTATCTGATACTTTAAAATGGTCAGAACGCATGGCCCTTTCAATTATAAAACGTAATCCTCAAGCTTGGAATATAGATCATATTCCTGAACCAAAATGGGAATATAAAGTAGGATTAGTTTTAAAGGCTTACGAAAGACTTTATAATAAAACTGAAAATGAAAAGTATTATAACTATATTAAGGATTTTGTTGATATGATGATTGATAGTACTGGTACTATCAAAGGCTATAAACTTGAAAGTTATAATATAGACTTGGTAAATTCTGGAAAGCTACTTTTTAATCTTTATGATAAAACTAAAGACGAAAAATATTTAAAAGCTTTAAAACTTTTAAGAAGTCAGCTAGATGGACATCCAAGAACTAAGTCTAATGGGTTTTGGCACAAAAAAATATATCCAAACCAAATGTGGTTAGATGGTCTATATATGGGAGAACCCTTTTATGCTCGGTATACTGTTGAATTTGAAAATGGTGAAAACTTAGACGATATAGCACACCAATTTAAACTATTACATGATAAAACTTTAGATAAAAAAACTGGTTTATATTTTCATGCCTGGGATGAAAGCAAACAAATGCCTTGGGCAAATAAAGAAACAGGATGTGCACCTAATATATGGCTAAGAGCTTTAGGATGGTATGCTATGGCTTTGGTTGATGTATTAGATTACATGCCAAAAGAGCATCCAAAACACCAGGAATTAGTAAGTTATTTAAATGAATTGGCTGAAGCAATTAGTAATTTTCAAGATGAATCTGGCCTATGGTATCAAGTTCCAAATATGCAAGATAGAGAAGGGAATTATTTAGAAGCTTCTGGATCTTCTATGTTTGTGTATGCCTTAGCAAAAGGAGTTAACAAAGGATACCTACCAACTAAATTTGAAACGATTGCCAATAAAGGCTTTGATGGTTTAATTAATAAATTAGTAACGGTAGATACAGATGGAGAAATTCATTTAAATCAAATCTGCAAAAGTGCTGGCTTAGGAGGTAATCCTTATCGTGATGGTTCGTATGAATATTATTTGAGTGAACCTATTTTAACAGATAATTCTCATGGATTAGGTCCTTTTATAATGGCAGCTTTAGAATTAAACAGATAGAACAAATGGATCCAATATTAATAATATTAATAGGAACAGCTGTAGTTCTGTTTTGTATTATAGTATTACGAGTACATGCTGTTGTTTCTCTTCTATTCGCTGCTTTAATTACAGCATTATTAACATCATCAGAACTTATTTATAATTTTGCATTAAATAGCGGTATGTCAGAGCAAGAAGCGTTAAGTTTTTCTAAAATATCACTTGGAAAAAGGCTAGGTGTTGCTTTTGGTAATACAAGTGGGAAAATAGGAATTTTAATTGCCTTAGCTTCAGTAATTGGTACGTCATTAATGCGCAGTGGTGGTGCTGAACGAATAGTTAGAAGTCTATTAAAATTATTTGGAAAAAAGAACAGCTCATTGGCTTTACTATTTAGTAGTTTTACGTTAGCCATACCTGTTTTTTTTGATACGGTTTTTTATCTGATGATACCTATAATAAAATCAATGGGAATTAAAAATCCTAAAAAGTTTAGCCTTTATTTGATGGTAGTTATAGCTGGTGGTGTTATGGCACATTCATTAATTCCTCCTACCCCTGGTCCCCTATTTGTAGCAGAAACTATGAATATTGATCTTGGAACTATGATGATAGGTGGTATGGTAATTGGGCTAGTTACCGTTATATGTGGCTATGGTTATGCGCTTTGGGCAAATTTAAAATGGGAATTACCTATGCGCAGTACGCCCGATATAAGTATAGAGGAACTCGAGCAAATTTCAGAAAAGGAAACAAAAGATTTACCTAGATTATGGCTATCTTTATTACCAGTTGTGCTCCCTATAATATTAATAACAGGAAATACGTTTTCAAAAATGTTTTCTGAAGGAAGTAGCAATTTAAGTTCATTTCAAGAAAACTTGGTTTCTGTTTTTTCTGTAATAGGTGATCCTAATATAGCTTTATTTATTTCAGCACTAATAGCTATGTATTTAATGTGGTCTCGATTAAATGATTTAGATACCTTTAAAACATATATGTATGAAGCCCTAACAAGTGCTGGTATGATTATTTTAATTACTTCTGCTGGTGGTGTTTTTGGACAAATGCTTCAGCAAACAGGTATTGGTTTAAGAATACAAGAGTTATCGTCAAATTATCAAATGGCAATTTTACCAATGGCATTTTTTATTACAGCTGCAGTTAGAACAGCACAAGGTTCTGCAACCATTGCCATGGTAACAACTATTGGTATTATGAGTGGTGTTGCTAGCGCAGGTTTGGCGTTTCATCCAGTTTATTTAGCTTTAGTAATTGGATGTGGCTCTAAAATATTTGCTTGGATGAATGATAGTGCTTTTTGGATAATAACTAAAATGAGTGGTATGGAGGAAAAGGAAACCATACGTCATTTTTCAATATTATTAATGGTTATGGCTTTTGGTGGCTTATTTTCCATTATGATTTTTTCGAAAATATTCCCTTTCACTTAGAATAATAATGAATAAAAACATTTTAATAAAAACAACTGAACAGGATAATGTTGGAATTGTTGCTAATGAACTTGGTATGCAAAAAGGAACATTAGTTAATTTTGGTTTTACACTTTTAGAGTTTATCCCAAATGGACACAAAGTGGCATTACATGATATAAATAAAGGTCAAGAAATAATAAGATATGGACAAGTTATAGCATATGCTGATAAAGATTTAAAACAAGGCACATGGGTTAATGAAACAAATATATTGTTGCCTAATCCTCCTGAGTTAGAATATATTTCGATGCCTGAAATTAATAATATTGAAGTAGAGCCATTAGAAGGTTATACATTTCAAGGCTATAGAAATAGTGATGGTAGTGTTGGCACAAAAAATGTTTTAGGAATATCTACAAGTGTACAATGCGTTGCTGGAACGACAGAGTATGTTGTTAAAAAAATCAAACAAGACTTACTTCCTTTATATAAAAATGTTGATGATGTTGTTGCACTAAATCATAGTTACGGATGTGGTGTTGCCATTGATGCACCCGCTGCTATTATTCCTATTAGAACGATTCAAAATATTGCCACTAATCCAAATTTTGGTGGGGAAATTATGGTCATTGGTTTAGGTTGTGAAAAATTACGACCAGAACGCTTAGTCAATGAAGATAAAAATTCTGGAGACAGTATTACCTATATGCAAGATGAATCATTTCATGGGTTTAATGCTATGGTAGATGGTATTATAAAAATAGCTAAAATTCATTTAGAAAAATTAAATAAGCGACAAAGAGAAACCTGTCCTGCTTCCAATTTAGTTGTGGGTATGCAATGTGGTGGAAGTGATGCTTTTTCAGGTTTAACAGCTAATCCTGCAGCTGGGTTTGCTGCCGACTTAATTGTTAGAGCCGGTGGTAGCGTTATGTTTTCTGAAGTTACAGAAGTAAGAGATGCTATACATTTATTGGTTCCTAGAACAGAAAATGCTACAGTCGCTAAGGCATTATTACAAGAAATGAAATGGTATGATGACTATTTACTTCAAGGAAATGCAGACCGAAGCGCTAATACCACACCTGGGAATAAAAAAGGTGGATTAAGTACTATTGTTGAAAAATCTTTAGGTTCAGTTGCCAAATCAGGTACTAGTACTATTGTGGATGTTTTAAAACCTGGGGAAAAGATTAGAAAAAAAGGCTTGACATTTGCAGCAACTCCAGCTAGTGATTTTGCTTGTGGCACTTTGCAATTAGCAGCAGGAATGAACGTGCATTTATTCATG
The DNA here is from genome assembly GCA_031826515.1 of Flavobacteriaceae bacterium HL-DH10. NCBI lineage: Bacteria > Pseudomonadati > Bacteroidota > Flavobacteriia > Flavobacteriales > Flavobacteriaceae > Thalassobellus > Thalassobellus suaedae. The sequence continues at coordinate 41,964 of CP134536.1, forward strand.
ACTGGTAGAGGTACGCCTTACGGATTAGCTATGGTTCCAGTAATTAAAGTGGGATCAAATTCTAAATTAAGTAATCGATGGTTTGATTTAATTGATTTTGATGCTGGTAAAATTGCATCAGGAGAAAAAACAATTAAGGAAATGGGTTGGGATTTATTTCACATGATATTAGATGTAGCAAGTGGTAAGAAACAAGTAGCATGTGATAAATTAGGTTTACACAACGATTTAGTACTGTTTAACCCAGGACCTTTAACATAATAAAAAAACATTAAAATTATTGAAAATGAAATTAAGTTTAGAAAGTATAAAAAGCGCTTTAGGAGATGGGTTGTTATCATTTCCTGTAACTGATTTAGATGATAAAGGGAAATTTAATAGTATTACGTTTGCCGATAGGTTAGAATGGTTTATGAGCCATCAAGTATCATCAATATTTGTCGCTGGTGGTACAGGTGAGTTTTTCTCACTATCTCAGGATGAATATAGAAGTATAGTAAAAGTAACTTCAGAAACTGTAAAAGGTAAAGTTCCTACAATATCTAGTGTTGGTCGCAGTATTCCTGAAGCTATTCAATTTGCTTCGATTGCAGAAAACGCTGGAATTGATGCGTTACTTTTAATGCCTCCATATCTTACAGAATGTGCTAAAGAAGGTGTTTTTGAATATGCTAAAACCATCATGCAAAGCACAAATTTACCAGTCATTTATTATAATCGTGCCAATGGTATTCTACCAGCTGAATATATCCAAAAGTTAGCCGATGCCTGTCCAAACTTTATAGCTCTTAAGGATGGAACAGGAAACATGGAAGCTTTAAATACTACTATTAAAACCCTTGGCAATCGTTTAATTTATATTGGTGGTGTACCAACGGCCGAAATCATTTCTGAGGCTTACCTATCAATAGGCGTGAATACATATTCCTCAGCGGTATTCAATTTTGTTCCAGATATGGCTAATCATTTTTACAAATCTTTGAGAGCAGGTGATAAAGAAACCGTTAATTTAATTATCAAAGAGTTTTTTATTCCATTTGTTAAGCTAAGAAGTAATTCGCAAGGTTATGCTGTAAGTTTAATTAAGGCGGGTGCTAAATTAATTGGTAAGAGTGCGGGAGATGTTCGTGCACCGTTACCTATACCTAATGCTGATGAGGTTGAAACCCTTAAAAAATTAATTAATAAAGCGGCAACCTTGATAAAATAGAATTATTATGAATACAGATAATGTTTTTTACGGAATAAATGCCTTAACTAATGAAAAACTAGAAGGTGAGTTTATAAATGCAACAAACGACCAAGTGGATGCTGCTGTTAAAAAAGCAGTCATAGCTTTTGCTAGTTATAGGAAGAAAGATAAAGATAGTATTGCCAATTTTCTAGATCAAATTGCAGAGGAAATATTAAACCTTGGTGATGCACTTATTGAAAGATGTCACCTTGAAACAGCATTACCAGTAGGCAGACTTCAAGGCGAAAGAGGTAGAACCATGAATCAATTAAAATTATTTGCAACGGTTGTTAGAGAAGGTTCTTGGGTAGAAGCCAGAATTGATACTGCTATTCCAGATAGAAAACCTATTCCTAAATCTGACATAAGACAAATGCTTAGGCCATTAGGTCCTGTAGCTATATTTGGAGCAAGTAATTTTCCTCTAGCATTTTCAGTAGCTGGCGGAGATACTGCTTCAGCACTAGCAGCAGGCTGCCCTGTTGTTATAAAAGGCCATCCAGCACACCCTGGAACAAGTCAAATGGTAGCCAATGCTATTTTAAAAGCAGTTAAAATTTGTGGAATGCCAGAAGGTACTTTTTCAATACTTCATAGTAATTCGAATCAAGTTGGGGAAGCACTAGTTAAACATCCTGAAGTTAAAGCAGTAGGATTTACGGGTTCTTTTAAAGGAGGCAAAGCTTTATTTGATTATGCTAATAGCAGACCAGAACCAATACCTGTTTTTGCTGAAATGGGAAGTACAAACCCTGTATTTATTTTACCCCATGCATTAAAAGAACGAGGAGAAACAATTGCTACTGGTATGGCAGGATCAATAGTTTTAGGTGTTGGACAATTTTGTACTAATCCGGGATTATCATTTATTCAAAAATCTGATACAATTGATAAATTTTATACTAAGTTGTCTGATGGTATAAGTAATACTCCATCTGGAACCATGCTAACATCAAATATATTAAAGACATTTAATAAGGGGCTTCAAAGCACACTGGCTATTAATCATGTAGAAGAATTGGCATCAGGATTACCTTCAGAGTCAACAAATAGTGCTATTCCTAAAATATTTAAAACCTCAATAGAAAATTTCATAAAAAACGAATCTTTATCTGAAGAAAACTTTGGACCATCAAGTGTGTTGGTAGAAGCAAATTCCAAAAATGATATTTTGGAAGCAGCTAGAAATCTTGGAGGGCATTTAACAGCTACCATTCATGGAACAGATCAAGATTTTGAAGACTATAAAGAACTTTTTGATATTTTAGAATTAAAGGTAGGTCGCATAGTAATTAATGGATTTCCAACTGGTGTAGAGGTTTGTCATTCCATGGTGCATGGCGGTCCATATCCAGCAACTACAGCACCTCAATCTACTTCTGTAGGGACAAATGCCATAAAGCGCTTTGTGCGTCCCGTTTGTTTTCAAGATTATCCAGATGCCTTCTTGCCTGATGCGATTAAGGCTGAAAATAAATTAAACATTTGGCGTTTAGTTAATGGGAATTGGGAAAAGTAGAATAAATTTTAATTTAATGTATATGAATGTACAAAGGTTTTTAGTATTGTTTATAATCTTAATTGGGCAATGTACGCAAGCTCAATTTCTATTAAATAAGGATTCAATAATAACAAGTATCGAAGAAAGAATTAAGCTTCCTATTATCCCAGATTACGTAGTTAATGTGTCGCAGTTTGGAGCTAAAGGAAATGGAATTAAAAATTGTAAGCCTGCATTTGACAGAGCGATGAAGGCTTGCGAAAAAGTTAATGGTGGTACTATAATAGTTCCAAAAGGAGTTTATAGATTAGAAGGGCCTATTCATTTTGTTAGTAATACTAGGTTGCATTTACAAGCTGGTGCAAAACTCGTTTTTGGTTCCAACCCGAAAGATTATCCGTTAGTCTTAACTAGTTGGGAAGGAACTAACTTATATAACTACAGTCCAATGATCTATGGCGTAAATGTATCTAATGTAGCAATTACTGGAGAAGGAATTATCGATGGAGAAGGTAATGGATTATGGGCCACCTGGAAACCTATTCAAAGTAAAGGCCAACAATTAAGTAGGGAGATGAACCATAATAAAGTAGCTATAAAAGATCGTGTCTTTGGAGAAGGACATTATTTAAGACCTCAACTCATACAATTTGTAAATTCCAAAAATATCCTTATTCAAGATGTTAAAATTGAAGATGCCCCCTTTTGGTGTGTGCATATTCTGAATAGTAGCGGAGTTGTATTAAAAGGATTAAAGTATGATGCGCATAATAAAAATAATGATGGTATCGATATTGAAAACTCGAATGATATTTTAATTGAAGATATCGACTTCAATAATGGTGATGACAATGTGGCTATAAAGGCTGGAAGAGACCACGATGGAAGAGCAAATATGAATCATCCATCCAAAAATATTATCATAAGAAATTGTAGATTTAAAGGGTTACATGCATTGGTTATAGGAAGTGAAATGTCTGGAGGTGTAAAAAATGTCTTTGCTTATGATTGTATAGCTAGTGGCTATTTAAAACGAGGGATTTATTTTAAAACTAATTCTAACAGAGGTGGATATATAAAAAACATATTAGTTGATAATATAAGATTTGGAGATGTAGAAGATGCTATTTATATGACATCTAATTATCATGGGGAAGGTAATGGGTTGTTCCCTTCTAAAATTTCAAATATCACATTATCAAATATTAGTTTTGATAATGTTTCAAATACGGCTATTGTTATTGAAGGATATCCTAAATTTAAGGTTAAAAATGTGACCTTAGATCATATTACATTTAAGTCTGCAAAGAATGGTATGACCTTAAGTAATACGGAAAATATAAAATTTAATGAGATAGTTATAGGTGAGAAACAAGGTGTACCAAGTTCCGTAAAATAAATCATACTACACACCATAAATACTACCATTAAATTTCATTTTTCATAAGGAATTTCCAGTTATGATGGACTTGATACATAATGAGAGTGATTAAGAGTGTTCAATTTACTTTGAAATTTTAACACTACCGATTACTTCTATAACAAGTCCATTATTAGCTCTAGTAATATCCCTTTCAAAGTATCGTTTGGGTATTTGTTCTAATATAAAGTTCAAACTCTAGCATTAAGGCAAGATAAAAGACAAAATTCCTTTATTATAAAGTTTCATTTCACAGTTAAAAACATAATCCTTTTATACAAATACAGGGGGAATATATTTAAATACACTCCCTAATATTTTAAATTATACTTTTAATTATTTCTTTATTATTTTAATAGTAACTGGTTCATCCCCAATAATTCTTAAAAAATAAATGCCATCAGGTTTGCTTGAAATATCCAACTTCAAACTATTATGAATATTATTATGTTTTTGCGAATAAACTAACGAACCACTTATACTATACAATTCGGTAGTTACCTCATTTATAGTATTTGGGAGCAGCACATTAAAAATGCTGCTTGAAGGGTTTGGAAAAACTTTAATAGTCTTTTCAATTGGCAATTCATTTAAAGACAAAGTCGCTGTTAAATCACCTTCCAAACTAATATAGTCATACATCAAATGACTCGGATTTTGGTTTGATGGCATTAACAATGTAATAGTGTTATTTCCAATCTTAAGTTTATTATATGGGATATCGAAAGTTTGAATGCCGTACTTAGCATGATTCGATTGCCTAATTAAGGCATTTCCCCCAGTAGGTACGCCATTTAAATAAGTTTGATAAAAATAACTTCCATTAACTTTCATCCATAATTGTGCATAATCTGCACTAGCAAATGCAACAGTAAGTTTAGCATTCCCAGTTGTAGGTATGTCGCCAGTTAAATCAAAGTTGAAATTCCAATCCCATGCTTGTGGAGTACCATCAGATGTAATGTATTTAGTATAAGCATAAAGTAATACTTATAAAAAATTTCATCTACAATATTGTATTCTATTTGGTTAGAATTAGAAAAGTAATATTAAAAATATAAGATAAAATACACTTTTACAGGGTTATTTGGTCTGTTTTTTTTTATTTTAATTAACAACGAATTTGGTATTCTAAACACACTGCCATGCCTAGTACCTTTTGGAAACTGAATACTATCTGAAATATCTTTCCAGGTTTTTAAATCTTTAGATTGAATGGCTCCATATTTATGATCTCTATATTTATCGAAATACACAATCCAATTACCATTAATATTAATAGCGGTTGGACCTTCTGCCCAATAGTTTCCTGTAATAGGTTCACTAGCTTCTGTATAAGGACCTGTTAATTTATCGGAAAATGCAATTTTTAAGTTTTTTTGAACTGGTTTTTTGGTTTCATCCTTCAAGAACATGATGTATTTATTGTTTTGCCTTTGAATAGTAGCATCAATAACATTAAATCCAGGGTCGTATAACAATTTTGTATCACTAAAAGTTTTAAAATCTTTAGTAATTGTATAATACATTCTATGATTGTAACCGCTATCTTCAGTAGATTGTGTTTCTGGAAAAGCACCAATTATTGTAGATGCCCAATACATCATATATTCTTTATTAACCTCATCATAAGTAATTTCAGGTGCCCATGTATTGCGTGTTTTTTGCTCATGTTGCATTACAGGAATAAACTGTTGTTCCGACCAATTTATTAAATCTTTAGAATTCGCATACCCAATGCCTTTATCTGTCCAACTCACGGTCCACACCATATGATATAAACCATCGCCTCCTTTTATAATACACGGGTCGCGCATTAATTTATCTTTACCAACTTCTGGAGTTAAAAAAGATGTATCATTTTTTAAAGATTCCCATGTATAACCATCTTCACTGTATGCTAAATGCAAGCCGTCTTCTCCGTTACCTTTAAAATAAGAAAACATAAAAACCTCCTTTTCAGGAATAAATTTATTCGCAATTAACCAATCTTCACAGGCTTTTGGCCAATTAAGATGGGTGCCAAATCTTCCCAAACCAAAACCATGTCCGCCATTTTCATAAATATGTATTTCTGCTGGTACTTTGTTTTCTTTTAATGCTAAGTAATAATTGATACTATTTTCAACGGGAACGGAACCATCATCTGTGGCATGAATTAAAATGGTTGGTGGTGTATCTTTGTTTACTTGTTTTTCATTGGAATATTTTGCAATTAATTTTTCTGAAGGCTCTTTCCCTAAAAGATTTACTTTTGAACCGTTATGAGTAATACCTTCTTCCATAGAGATTACAGGATAAATTAACATGGAGAAATCTGGTCTAGCACTTATTTCATCTGAAGCATACACATTGTCATTATAATGTGTAGATATGGTTGAAGCTAAATGACCGCCTGCAGAAAAACCAATAACCCCGATTTTATTAGAATCTATATGCCATTCTTTAGCATTTCGTCTTATGGTTCTTATAGCTTCTTGTGCATCTTGAAGCGGACCAATAGTTTTATCATTCATTATAAGATCACTTGGCAATCTATATTTAAGAACAAAAGCAGAAATTCCAATTGAATTTAACCATTCTGCAATTTTGTCGCCTTCTTTATCATGTGATAAAACACCATAGCCTCCACCAGGACAAATAACAACCGCTGCATTATTTGTATTAGTATCTGCTAAAAACACTTTTAACCTAGGATTAATAACTTTTAGAATACCAGTAGCTTCTCCTTTAGAATTTAATCGAAATACTTCTTGATAATCTTTATTTTCTATTGAATTAGGGACTTTATCCCATAGCGGTATTTCTTTGGTTTGAGAATACATACTAATAGTAATTCCTAAAATTAAGCTTAAAAATAATGTCTTATTCATTTTGTTCATAATAACTCTTTATTTTTTAATTTTTTGTGAAAGTTGCTATAAGCTTTCGTAAAATTCAATTTCGACTATTCTTAATTGTCCTTTTGCGTTAGCACCTTCTTTATCTTTAAACATGTCTAATTCTTTATTGGGATCCACTTCAACAATCTTATTAAAAGCATCATTATCTGTATTTACTCCAATTAATTCAATAGTTATTTCCTTTGCTAAAACTGGTTTTAATGGAATTGTTATATACCCTAAACTTTGTTGTGTGTTCCCTTGATAAACAATTTTATTATCTGCTAATATACGAATAGGATAACTTTTTCTTCTCCAACCTGTAAATTTGGCAACACATTGATTTACTACCGATGGTTTCGTTAAAATATAAGTTATTTTTCCAGTTTTTATTCTCCCATCGTTAGCCCATTCAGATAATTCATTATCATCAAAACTATTATATACAGTTTCCTGATTTGATAAAGCTGTTGCTGAAGCTATAAAAGCTGGTTTTCTTTTTTATGGTATAAGAATCTGTTTTTGGTGTTGGACCTCTATCTAAATATGAAGTCATATCATGGTTGGGTAATTGTGTTGAAAGTCCATTATTTGATTCAAAAAAACTAGTATTCAAAGTTATTTTTGAAGATTTTAATCCTTTTGATTTGGCAATGAGATTGATATTATCAGGTTTAATCCCAGAACGAATCATAATTCTATTAATACCATTTTCAACAGGTATTTTTTCAGAAAGGATATAGTTGTCCTCTGGTCCTTTGGCAATACCACCTAACCAGGTAGCATCTCCTTTTAAAGAAAATTCAATAAGACTATTATCAATGGGGCATCTATTACCATTTTTATCAACAACCTCAACATCAATTAAAGCCACGTCTGCTCCATTAGCCATAAAACCTTTAGGGTTTGTATGCGGTGTTAATTTAATTTCGAAAGGTTTTCCTGCTGTTAATTTATATGCTTCACTAACAACCTTCCCATTAATATCATAACTCACAGCTTTTAATTCTCCTGCTTCCCATTGAATGCTTTCGAAAGTGAATAAAAACTGCTTGCTTTGTTTACCAAAACCTTTAGATTTTCCATTTATAAAAAGCTCAACCTTTTCACCAGAAGAAACCACGTATATGTTTTTTACAACATCTTTTGTGTAATTCCAATGTCCTATAATATGACTTCGGTGGTTTTCAATATCTACCCAACCATCCCACATAACCTGATGTGCAAAAAAACCATCTTTTGGAATACGCATGGGATCTACTTCACCACTTCTTCTATAATTTTCGGCACCTCTAAAATGGGTGTTAGTATCAGAAAAAATAATATTCACGCCACCAGAACTTACTCGATGTCCAGTTCCAGGTCTTTCTATATAATAGTCGTACCAGCGTGTTACATTTTCTATAGCGTGAGAATCTTGATTGCGATTATAAGGACTTGCATCCTTTACTTTACTTCCGTTAACATTGGCATGTGTGGTACCCCCTTCTCCATCTTTATGATATGGCGGACTAAATTCATCCCAATATTTACGCAAGCCTTCATCTCTGGAATATTCAGTTGCCCAAAGTGGTTTTCTAGCGCTTTTATTGATATACAACATTTCTCCTCCATACTCTGCTTCTTGACTGTCTAGCATTTCACGTGAGCCAATAGCTCGCCCTCCATTGGGATCATAAGTGTTCCTAATACTTTTCATCTCAAACATATGAGGCTCACTAATCACCTCGTTTCCGCATTCATAAAAAATAATACTTGGGTTATTTCTGTTATAAATAATAGCATCTCGCATTAACGAAACACGTTGTTTCCAATTCGCCCCTTTTGAATCTCTTTCGGCATCTCCAGCAGGCATGGCTTGCATCAACCCTACTCTATCACACGACTCAATGTCTTGCTTCCATGGTGTTACGTGCATCCATCTTACTAAATTAGCATTGCTTTCAACCATCATTCTGTTGGTAAAATCGCTTAACCAAGCGGGAACCGACATACCTATTGCTGGCCATTCATTACTGGTACGTTGTGCATAGCCTTTAATTTGAATAACTCTATCATTTAAAACAACTTCTCCATTTTTAAATGCTGTTTTTCGGAAACCAGTTTTGGTAATTACTTCATCAACAATTTTACCATCAACTTTTAAAATAGATTTTACAGTGTATAAATAGCCATATCCCCAGCTCCAAAAATGCAAATCACTTACATCTTTGTTAGCTTTTAATATTTTTGTTTCTCCTTTTGAAATATTGATTTTACCTCCAGAAAAAGCATCAATTTTATTTCCGTTAATATCATAAACTTCAACTTCTAGCTCAACCGTTTTAGTTGTGTTGAATTCATTTTTAATTTCAGATTCAACATGTACGGAAGCACTTGCGCTATTTATATCAATATCTTTTGCATACACATAAACCCCAGTGGTTTTTAAATTAGAATATAAGGGTAACGTTTGATATAATTTATCGGTAATATGTAAGTATACATTTTTTGGAATACCGCCCAGATTAACATTAAAATTTGTATTATTCCAACGGTAACTTGCTCCTGTTGCCTTTTCTTTATATTTCCAATCGTTATCAATACGAAGTGCTATAATGTTTTCGAAAGGATATGGTTTTACCAACTTGGAAATATCTAAACCAAAAGCCATCACACCATTTTCGTGCATACCAACTTTTTGTCCGTTTACATAAATTATTCCACCTTGACGAATGCCTTCAAATTCTATAAAAACTTTTTTATTTGTTATGCCTTCTGGTAATTTAAATGCTTTTCTATACCAAACAATACCAGTGGTAAAATCGGTTATTTCTTTTTGAAACGTTTCTTTTTGGTTATAAGCATATGGAAGTGTAACAGATTGCCAATTTTGGTCATTAAAGCTTACTTCTTGAGCATTTTTGAAATCACCAGGTTTTAATTTCCAATCTGAATTAAAGTTGAATTTGGTTCTTTTAAATTCTTGAGATTGTAATTTAGGTACAGTCGATAAAAAGAATAATAAAAGAAAAACAATAAGTAACTTTGCTTTATTCATGTGATTTTTAAAATTTATTACTTTAAAGAATTCAGTCTAGTTTCAGGCATTAATTTATAAGGTATCTGGGTTTGGTTTCTTGTATTTAAAACAAAATAATCTAACAATACGCCAGGATCAAACATATAGATTCTAAGCTTTTGTTTCCCTGTACTTTTAATAGGTACCTGTATTTGTTTTAAGGCTTTATTACTAAGCACATTTTGTTTCCATGTATTGCTTCTGCCTTCTGTTTTAAAATTGATTAATTGAATAGGCTCATTATTCCATTGTACCGCAATTCTAAGTTCACTATCGGTTGTTAAGGGATGCGTTGGTATAGCTACCAATGTAAGATTTGCAGTTTCGCTAATTGTTTCCGTATACATCTCATATTCTAAAAATGGTGCGTTTTCTTGATTTAATATAGGAGACACTTTTAGTAGATTAGATTGCATTACAGATTTTGAATGCCCTAAACCTCTAATTTCTTTCCACTTTAAAGTATCTATATCGTTTTTTTTAGAAAAGTGATTTGCATACATAACAGCCATTCCGTTTTTTTCAATAAAACTGGTTTCGGGAATGGAATTATAGCTTTTTGAAATATTAATTTGAATGTTTTTTTCTTCGGAATTTGTTTCGATTTTAAAAGTTTTAGAAGTTTGTTCTCCTGCTTTTTTCCATGCATTCCAATCGATAGAAATAAATACACGCTCTTCATCAATATTAGAAACATTTAAATTACCCGAAGTCTTACTTAATTTTACCCATTTAGGAAAGTCATTAAAAGACCAAGAACCATGGTCAGTATGCTTTAAATAGATATCGATAAAATACGATTTTATATCGTTTACATAAAATGTTGGTATTTGTAATGCTCCTTCACTAGTTGTTAATGTATCTTCAACTGAAATACCAATTGCTTCTTTCGTATTCGTTTTAGACAAAATTATTTCTGGATCATCGTAAACGGGAAGCTTTCTAGGTTTCATGTCCATCATCCCTTCCCATTTTCTATTGGATAACATATTATATTTTTTAGTTAAAGCTTCTATTTCATTATAAGCTTGATGAGATAGCTTTGCATAATTAGAAGCACTTTTTCTACCTTGTTTTGCATAAATCATTGCTTTGTCTCTAAATAAGAATTTCTTATTCATATGAGAAGATGCCTTAACAGGGTAACCAACTAATTGTGTAAACGCACTTTTTAAATTTCCTGATAATTGTGTTTCAATAACTTGAACTTGTTTTTCAATAGCGTCGTACGCATCAATTCTTTTTTGAATTTCATCACCATTTGCTAAGGTATTGTAAGCTGTATTTGCGATTGGAGTTGTTGGCTCGGTTTGGCTCCAGCCCATAAATTCTGGTTTACGCTCAAAAGCCAATTGAAAATAATCTTCTCTAATTTTAGAAATACTATTTCCCAGTTCTGAACCAAATATTTCGCTATAAAACTCTTGCTGGTGAGTTGCAATATATTCTGGGTTTTGAAACTTACTGGCATCATAAGCCATATCTAAAAACAGTTGTGTATTGTATTCCGCAGGTTTTATATCACCTACATTTATTATCCAAATTTTTCGATTATTTAGATTGTAAGCTTTCATCATTTCTTCATGTATCAAATACGGGTTGGTAGTACTCAACCATAAATAATCATGCGGTCTTCCCCAATAGGATGCATGGTAGTAAACACCACTACCACCAGAACGTTTTTGTTCATCTGCATTGCTTAATGCGCGAATGTATCCATAATTATCATCGGTCCAAACAAGAGTAATATCATCAGAAACTTTAAGTCCAGCTTTATATAAATCTAAAACTTCTTTATAAACGGTAAAGGCTTGCGGAACTTGCGTGACATCCAGATTGATGTGTTTTTTAAGCATATCCCTTTGGTCTTTAATAATACCGTCTAGTAAAGCAACAGCTTCGTCGTTACTTTTTACACCTTCCATACCACTATCGTGAACACCTCGCATGCCTATAGTGTATATGGCATTTATATCTTTAGCTTCTTTAACACGGTCTTCCCAATACTTATATACATTGTCTTTATTGGTTTTATAATTAAAATGACCATATGTATCTTCACTCCATTCATCCACATTGTTACGCAGCATAGGTTCGGCATGTGAGGTGCCTATGATGATGTTATAAACTTCAGCCATTTTTGCATTGTCATGATAGTAAAAAAACGCTTTGGTGCTTGGATGCATGGCTGGCCAAATAGTATTGGCATTTAAGCGTAATAACAATTCAAATATTTTAGAATACGTTTTTGGTCCAATATCACCTGTTTCTGGCTCAAATGTTTTGTCTGCCCAAGGCTGCAAGCCCCAATCTTCATCATTTAAAAAAATGCCGCGATACGCAACGGAAGGTGCATTACTATAAAAATCAGGTTGTTCTAAAATAAGTTCTTCACTTTGGGTAACCGGTACATCGGCCCACCAATACCAAGGATTTACGCCTATTTTTTTTGAGATATTAAAAATACCATAAGCAGTACCTCGTGGGTTAGTGCCTGCAATAATAAAAGCTTTTTTTATTTTTTTTGTTGGATTTGAAATGGTTTTATATAGATAACTTTCCCATTGATCTTTAAAGCCCTCCTTTAGTGTTTCATCTTTTAAAAAGACGTTTATGAGTGGTGAATCCATACTTCCGATGACAATCGTGTTTCCGTTGGCAGCATTTATATTGTTCACTACATTGAGCCTCTGATTGGTGACTTTATAAATATCTTCTGAAAGTAAGTGCGCAGTAATAGAATCTAAAGCTTTTCCCTTTTCGTAAAGAATTATGGCTTTGGTATTGTTATTATAAATTTCGAACACATTGGAAGTGTCATTCTTATAACTGATTGCGCTATTACACCCTATTAATAATAGTACTATTGTTGAACTTAATATTAGGCAAAAATACTTCATCTTATAATTTTACGAATTAATCCTTTCTATAACTTTTATTACTTCTTTACCAATACCACATCATCTATTTGACAACTACCACCAGCAGTTCCATAAGCATAAAAACCTACTTCTACTTTTCCGTTTTTTACTTCGATATTTTCTAGCGTTATTGTATACCAATTTTCAGTTTCATTTTTCCCGAAATAACTTTTTTGAACCCCTCCACTTTCAGCATACATTTTTAATGCTTTGAATTTTAGATTGTGCTTAACTTTAGCATACAAATTGTAGATACCATCCTGCAGGTCTACAAAAGGTGATGATTCTATAATCTGATATACTTTGCGTTTAAAAGTAACTTTATCTTCTATGTTCAAGCTTTTTTCACCAACAACTGTTTTTCGGTCTTCGCTAGTGTTGAAATAATTGAGTTGAGGGGATTCCGAATCGCCAACAACCACTGCATTCCCTTGATATACATAAGTTACCCAACCTGTTATATGTGCCTGAATAGGTTTTACTGGAGACGGTATTATTCTGCGGTCGGCTTCAAAACTAGCATTCTTAATATAATTATTATCATTGGCAACTTGCCATTCGCCAGAGGTTTCATTTAAGTTCCAAGAATTCAAGGAATTGAAATATGGCGTGTTGTCTTCGAAAGACATGGGCATCCATTGATTATATCCCAGACCATTACCTGCGAAATTTGCCCAACGGTCGCCACAATACACAACAGTTTCCTGCTCTGTACCCTTAACATTTACAAAAAAGCCCGTTTGGGTAATATGTGCAAAGTCATCCATACACCCTGGTGTAATAAGCATTTCGTTGGTCGGTTTGTAAGGTCCTTTAATATCATCGGCCACAAGGTAATATGCATAGGAAGAATCCCAACCATAAAGGTTCGAAGCAAATACATAATATTTTCCGTTGTACTTAAACATACAATTGCCTTCTCGCCCTTTTCCTTTAAAAATTTGAATGCAATCGAGTAGCGTTACCTTGCCATCTTTAACCCCAATTTCTGAAATATAAATTTTGTTTCTACCGCTTCCATAAGAATAAACCAAATACGATACCCCCGTATCGTAGTCAGTAAACACGCTTTGGTCGCCTGTGTTTGGCGTACCTATCCTGTCGGTCATATCTAATCTTTCGTGCCATTTAAAAGGTCCTGTAGGCTTGTCTGCTATAGTAATTAGCACTTGATTATTATGCTGAATTAATAAAGCATATTTTTTTAGTTCTTTAACATAAGAAACGCCTAATCTTCCCATCCAGCCGGTTCTAGGGTAATTCTTATCGATTTCTGCTTTGGTGAGTACAGGCTCTTCCTCTGTCCAATTGACTAAATCTGTAGAGGTATAGCAGCTTACAGCGACAAAATGATTTCGTTCGTAAGTCATGGTTGGATTATCTCTAAACAATTCAGCTTCTTTGTAATGCACGCCATACCAATAATATTTTTCTTCACCAGTTATTTCATCTGCAAATCTAAAAATCCCACCCCCTTGACTGTAAATAGGTTTTCCTTCAACAGTATTCCAAAACTGGTCATTTTTAATGTTATTAAATTGTGCAAAAAGTGAAGTATTAACAATAAGCATTAATGAAATTACTAAAAGCCTAGATTGCCTTTTCTTAAGAATTTTCATGATTTAAAGTCTAAATGTTTCTGTTTTAACCAAAAAAGTATCTTGGTTTTGCCAAGATACTTTTTAAAAAAATATAAAATTATTGTATCCTATAAACTTCAGCACCTGCCAATAAGAAACAGCCTAAACCATAATCTTCAAAATCGGGTACTTTATCATAAGAAAGAGGTTGTCCATCTTTTGGTTCTTTCCCTGTAGATTGTAAGTAACCTAAAAAGCCATTGTCGTGTAAGCTTTCTTTAATCATAGCATTCCACGCTTTTTCAATAACAGGAAGGTATTTACCTTTATCTAGAATGCCATTATTTACACCATACGCCATGCCATAAACAAACAAAGCGGTTCCAGAGGTTTCTTTACCTCCAAAATGTTTCGGATCGTGCAAGCTTACATTCCAAAAACCATCTTTTCTTTGGATAGGTACTAAGGCTTCTGCCATCGATTTTAAATCGATAATATATTGCTCTCTGTGAGGTGCATCTTTAGGGATAATCGATAATGTTTTTGCTAATGCCGCAATGACCCAACCATTACCGCGACTCCAATATGAATCTTCTCCGTTAGGTTCTGTATAAGGCGGATCGAAATCGGCATCACGCCACCAAAGCCCATCTATAGGGTTAAAAAGTCCGTTATCGCCATGGTTATTTCTTGTATACATATACATATCGTACATTTTCTCGTAATAGCGATTATCATTTTCCAAAACACCTAACTTGGCAAAAACAGGCATGCCCATTTGTATCGCATCAATCCAAGACCAATCATCTAATTGCGGTGTGTTTAGCAACATATTTATAGTTGCTTTGGTACTCTTTAATTTTTTTGAATCAGGTTCTAAATTGTATAAATCAATATAAGTTTGTGCGGCACAATAATCGTCAGCATTTCTATTAGCACTACCGTTTCTAAAACCCCATTTATGAAATTCTGCCCAATCATAGGCGTAATTATAATAAGCCTCTTTTGGATAAATTTCATGTAATGCCATTAAACCTTCATAATAAACACCACGTGTCCATATATGACTCGGACGTTCTTTATTGGTTACTATGGTTTTTCCAACATCTTGCCATTTATTCATAAAATATTGATTAGCAAGTTGCATGTTTTCTAAAACTTTCTTCTTGTCTGAAATTTGACAAAAAGCTGTTTGTAAACTTAAAACTGAAAGGCAAGCAATTAATATGTGTTTTTTCATTTTATAAAAGTATGTAAATTAATTCATTTTTAAAGCTGTTAGTGTTACTGGACCAAGAATACCGGATGGCATAGGGTTCCATTTTGTAGCATCAAACTTATTATAGTCCTTATCTACCATATTTATTTCATAGAAATTTTTCCATTCTTCACCTCTAAGTTCTTTGGCACGAATTCTATTTGCTGATAAATTGGTAACTTCAAGCGTCATTTTGTTTTTGCCTTTTTTAAGTTTACCAATATTGATTTCAAATGGATTTGCCCATAATGTTCCCAAATAAGTATCATTAATCCAAACTTTAGCGCTTTCTCTAACATCGCCTAATTTAAGTAACCAATTTTCTGCAGTTGCATCTGGATTCTCAAATTCAATAGTGTATTTAGCCGTTCCAGAGAAATTTTCAGCGTCTTTACTTAAAGTAGTCCAAGATGTTAACTCAGAAATAACACCATTTTTTGGTAAAGCTGGACCACCTCTTAAAAATGAAATATTCCAGTTACCTTCAATATTATAAGAAGAATTACTTTCTTCAAAATAATTCCAATCCTTTACAGAAGTATTTTTGTTCGTTTTTAAAAATAAAGATTCGCCTGGTTTTATCTGTACTTTAACTAGCGTTGTGTTTCCTTCATTTTTTATTTTTGCTTTACCAAAAACAGACGAATTTGGATTGAAAATAATGACTTCTTCAAAGTTACCATTTATAGGAATAAATTGATTAACAGCTCGAGAAGTGTGGTTGACTAAGTAATAAATTTTATCACCATTATTATCGCGTCTAATAAATTTTAAACCAGTTTCTACTAATTTTTCTGGTCGAACATTAGCTTCATTTAAATCAGAAAAAATATCTTCTGAAGGATAAATAATAGATTTATTATCTGAAATCATTTTTTGCATGGCTTCATTCTGTTCAGCATAATTCTTAAATCCAGGAACCGATTTTGGAAGATTTTGAAAAATAATTTTAGCGCCTTGTTTCTTTAATTCTATTAACTTTTTTAAAGTAGCTAAAGGCATATTTGTTGAAGTAGGAACTACTAACGTTTTGTAATTTCCGCCTGGTAATTTTATTTTTCCATTTTCAAAAGTGGCTGTTTCAATAAAATTATCTGAAACAAAATCCAAACCATACCCTTTTTCCATAAGGCTTTTAGTGGTTTCATAAAAAGGTTGATTATGCAACCATTCATCTAAAGAATGTATTTTAAACTGAAAAAATAAATTGTTATTTAAATACGAATTCCAAACATCATAAATAGGCCAATACAATAGGTTTTCGTTATCAGGATTACCTGATTGTAAAAACGATTGACAATTGGCTATGTAGTTGAATAATTGACTTTCATCTTCACCTAAAGCAAGATTAGGATTGAAATTTACCGAAGCATAAAATTTCCACCCTGGCCATTGCGCGCGTTCTGGGGAATACGTTGTTCCATGCAAAAACACATGGTTTACACCGTTTAACAATAAATCTTCAACTTCTGGTTTACACTGTGATAACGCCACTTTAAAATGGTCACGCAACCAAGTAAAAGTTTCTGATGACGTTAAAGGTTTTCCTGAAATATGTGCCGCCGATGAAGAAAATTTCAGCATAACGGGATCTGCGTCGCCTTCTCTTATATCTTCTTTTTCTCTTCGTAAACCAGGAATGTCGTAGGGCATAGAACCGAAAGTTTCACATTCAGGAATATCAGCCGAAGCATATAAATCAATTAAATTACCTGGAGAACCATGTGCTTGTAATCTAGATTTAAAATTGTGTTTGTTTGCCCACTGCGTCCAAGGATTATCAAACTTATATAATAATAAATTTGATAAGGTTTCTCGGTAATCACTCTTAACTCTATTTCCCTCATTGGTATCTTCTTCAATTAATAATAATGGTAAATAGGGTTTTAAATCGTAACCTCTATAGTGTTCGAACGCTTCAAAAAATTTAGGTGTAAAATTGGTACCGTAAACTTCATAACTATCATTAAAAATAGAGCGAATTTTTCCATCGAAACCAACAAATGCTTCATCAAAAGACTTAACATATATATTTAATGCGTCTTCAGAATAATGATCTAAAGTAAACCCTTTAGCTCCTGGTGCTGCGCGTTTAACTTGCTGACCTGTTTTACCTGTAAAAACAGCATAAATAGTATAATTATCATCTTCTGCTTTCCAACTAATTGTATTGTCTTTTAGCAACGATGTTAAATCTATATAAGCACCTTTTTCTCCATAAGCCAAAAGATAATTAAGTGTTGCTGGTTGTCTTTCTTTAGGGTTTTCTACTTTAATTTCCTTTGAAAAAGTATGTCCTTTTTTTACATCATATTTTTGAGTGATGAGTTTTGTAGCTGCAAACTCTGGGGTAACTTGCGGTCCGCCATAAGGCCAACCAGTTCCCAAAGTTAAATCGACTTGCATACCCAAACTATCGGCAATTTTAGTAGTATAGCTTAGCATACTCATCCATTTAGGTGATAAATAATCTATAAAATTAGCTTCTTCGCCTTTAACACCATAAATAGGTGCTATTTCAACACCGCCAATGCCTACTTTTTGTAAATCAATTAAATTTTGTTTTATGTTAACCGAATCTACAGCACTTCCCATCCACCACCATCGCGTCCATGGTTTTTGTTGGTTTGTGATTTCTGATAACATTGAATTTTCAATATCGCTGCTACGCTCTTGAGATTTGGTGCAGGCAACTATTGAAAGCGTAAGTAAAATTAGAATAAAGTAATTTCTATTAAGCATCGTTTTAATTTAGTTTTGTTTTTTTATGTCGACAGCATATATCTGAGTATTCCCCTCAAAATTAGCTCTAAAAATAATTTGTTTTCCGTTAGGTGAAAAATGTACATTAGGTTCTAAATCATAATTATGATTTTTCATATTAACCAACTTAGTAGAAACCAAACTATCTCCCTTGGGTATAAAATGATAAAGCCACATACCATCTTCTGCATGAGCTACTTGACTTTCATCGCCACCATCGCCAGCAAACGTTTTCATATCTGGTGATATATTATAATGGATAGACCATTCATCTCTTTTTACCCCATAACGTTTTTCTTCTCCTGTTTTAAGATTTTTTCCTGCCAAATAGAATGTTTCTCCTCTTGGTATTTGTAAATCAAACCAAATAATTTTACCATCAGGACTAAAAAATTCATGACCAGCAATTTCTCTATGAACCGTTCTTTTGTGGATAAGTTGATTCTTTTTTGTTTTGATATTGATGTTCCAAATACGATCTACTTTATGCCATGGTCCTTCGTGGCAATACATTAAAATATCTGGGTCTGTTGGTGAAAACTGAATGTGATTTAACCAGGCATTTTCAGAATATATATTATTAAATTCTTTAGTATTTACATCTATAGTAATTAAACTTCTTTCAAGTTTTGCTTCATAAATTTTATCAAAATAACTCGATTTCTTTGGATTCTTTTTAAAAATCTCATTCTCTTCTTTTGTAATTAAAGCCCCCCTAAAAGGGTTTCATCAGCATTTAAACTAGTAACAGATCCAATAACATCATCATCAAATTTATAGATAAATTCTGTGTTGTGCGTATCGATATGAGTAGCAAATACACTATCTTTAATCATGTAAAATACTTTTCGTGTTTTAGCGCCAATTATTTCTCCTCTTTTATTTCCTTTTTGATCTGTTATTTGATCAATTTCTTTTGTCTTTAAATTGACCGATAAAAATTGATTGCCAGTTTCTGAACTTCCAGAAAAAATCATCAAATCGTCTGTACCGTTTTTTGATTTTAAAAATGGATTGTTATGAAAATAGAAACTTCTGTTACCTCCTACTCTATCAACTAATTTCTGTACTTTATGTCCTGTTGAAGCGTCAATCCAAATTTTAGTTAAAGAACTAGCTTTACTTGTTTCCTTTACAGGAATTTGTTCTTGCTCATTGGTTACTAAAACAGCCCCCCTATTTTTACATGAAAAGCACATAAAAAGAAAAGTAAAAAGCCCTATTTTTAAAATTTTTATACCAGAATTCATTTAATATCTACATACTATTCAGTAAAAATATTATCCTTTATTACAAATACCATCCTGTTGCATCCTGTGAACTAAAAATTATATCTAATTTAGATTTAAAAGTAAAATATTCAGTTAATCATATAAAAACAATAGTTTTTCTTTTATAAATCATACATGATGACCATTTCTATGAATTACTAAAATGACAATTTTATTAGATTTATTTTTAATATTTAATAAATTTCATGTATTTTTATTTCATAATGTATTATTTTTTTTCCATAACCCTTATAATATCTTAAATATGTGATTTTTAGAATTTTATAACAACAAAAACCGCAAACAATGATAAACACCTAATAATTAACAGGTAAGAGCAGGATGCCTTAATCATGTTTTATCTATAAGTTTGAAATAATTAACAACTAAACTAAATTTTTTATGAAAAACAAAGTTACTCTACTAATGAGTATAATTTTGTGTACTTTAATGTACACGTTCAGCTATGCTCAAGAAAAAAATGTAACAGGAACTGTTACAGATCAATCTAACCTCCCTCTACCTGGGGTTAATGTTATTGTTAAAGGAACTAGCCAAGGAGCAAGTACAGATTTCGACGGGAATTATAGTATAAGCGTAGCAACGGGTCAAACGCTTGTATTTTCTTACATAGGTTTTAAAACAACAGAAAAAGTAATAGGAAGCGAAAGCTCTTACAATATTGCTATGGAATCTGACAATGCGCAACTAGATGAAGTAATAGTTGTTGGGTATGGAACCCAAAAGAAATCGGATGTAACTGGTGCAATGGTTAGTGTAAGTGCTGAAGACATTACCTCTAGACCTGTAAATAATGCTGTGGAAGCCATTCAAGGAAAAGCTGCTGGTGTTGACATTAGTTCAAACGAAAGACCTGGACAACTTGGAAGTATTTCCATTCGTGGTGTACGTTCATTAACAGCATCTAATTCACCTCTTTATGTGTTGGATGGGATTCCATTAATAACAGGAGGAATTGAAAACGTAAACCCTCAGGATATTGAATCTATTGATATCCTAAAGGATGCATCGGCTACCGCTATTTACGGTTCGCGTGGTGCTAATGGTGTTGTTATCATTACAACTAAAAGGGGTAAAACAGGAAAAATGACGATAAGCATTAATAGTTCTTTACAATTAAATAAAAATCGTGAGTTTGCTCCAAGGATGAATGCCAGTGAATTTATTGATTATCGCCGTTGGGCTTATTATTATCAATCTTATAATGAGGAAACTGATACTTATGGACGACCTAGGGGTGATCAGCCAACTCTGGCTAATGATGAGGAAATATTCCCAGGTGATGACGTAGCTTTCGGCAATATTGAAAATGGATGGACAGGAGGAACCTGGGATCCTTCTGGAGTTATATCAACAGATTTTACTGATTTTATTACCCAAACAGCAATTACAACCCAAAACACCCTTAGTGTTAGTGGAGGAACAGATAAAATGAAAGCGTATGGGTCTTTTGGTGTTACTGATAATGAGGGTGTAATTGTAGGTCAAAGTTATAAGCGCTATAATGCTAATGTAAGTATTGACATTACACCTACTGATTGGTTTTCATTTGGTGGTAATATCAATGCAGCACAGGAAACCCAAGAATATGGTCAATCGACTTCTGGAAGTAGTGCGGTATCTGCTAGAGGTGGATTATACGATAGCGCCCTAAGCCTTTTTCAATATGCACTTCCTTATGATGCTAATGGTGATAGGGTTGAATTTCCTGGAGGGGATATTTCCTATAGAACGGTTATTGATGAGGAGAAATACTCTCAAGACCAACGTGTTTCGCTTAGGGCTTTTGGGAGTTTTTATGCCCAAGTAGATATAGGAGCCATTTTTCCTTTTTTAGAAGGTTTAAAATACCGTACAAATTTTGGTCCTGATATATCAAACTATCGTCGAGGTGTTTATGTTGATGGACAATCAGTAATTAGAACAGGTTCTAGTTATGCCTCTTTAGAAAAAAGACAAAGGGCTTCATATACATTAGATAACCTGTTATATTATGACAAGACCATTACAGACCATAATATTGGTGTTACATTGCTACAGAGTCAAACAGTATTTGATGAAGAAAGTAATTATATGGATGCGGAAAATATTCCTTTTGCAAGCCAAAAATGGAACGCATTAAACAATGATAATGTTACTATTGCTGGCTTCGATTCAGGTATTAGTGAAAGACAATTGTTGTCATACATGGCTCGTGTAAACTATAGTTTTGCTGACAAGTATTTATTAACTGTATCTGGCAGGTACGATGGGGCTTCCCAATTGGCCGACGGAAATAAATGGGCGTTTTTCCCAAGTGCTGCCCTAGGATGGCGTTTAGACAGGGAAAGCTTTTTGGAAAATTCCAGTTGGATCAATCAATTAAAATTACGTGCAGGTGTAGGTGTTACAGGTAATTCTGCAATTGATCCATATTCAACTCAAGGTGGGTTGTCACCGTTATTTTATGCTTTTGGAGGGTCAACTTCTGCTGGGATAACACCAGGTGTAACAAGAATTAATAATACAAATTATACACTTTTAGCAAATAAAAATTTGGGGTGGGAAAAAACAACCCAGTATAATTTCGGATTAGACTTTTCGTTATTAAATAGAAGGGTGTCTGGATCATTAGATGTTTATATGTCTAATACAACTGATTTGTTACTTCTAAAACAGATCCCAACAGTTACGGGTTATGATGCCACCTATGCCAACATTGGAGAAACAAAATCAAGTGGTATAGATTTAACACTTAGTACTGTTAATATTGAAGAGAGTGATTTTAAATGGTCAACCGATTTGAGTGCTTCGTACCAAACAAATGAGATTGTAGAATTATCTAATGGTAAGTTTGACGATATTAATAATGAATGGTTTATTGGTGAGTCTCAAAATGTTATTTACAATTATGAATCAAATGGTATTTGGAAAGAAGCGGATGCTGCCGAAATGGCTTTGTTTAATGCAAACGGGAGTAATTTTAGAGCAGGAAATGTTCGTCCAGTAGATCAAAATGGAGATTATATTATTGACCCCAATAACGACCGTGTTATTATTGGTAGTGAAATCCCTAAATATATTTTAGGTCTTACAAATACATTTAATTATAAAGGACTTGAATTATCTATATTTATGTATGGTAGAATGGGTTATACCTATAACGCAGGAGGCGAAGACTTAGGAGGTAGAGGAAATAATCGAAAAGTGGATTATTATACTGTAGCTGACGAGAATTCCGACTATCAAAGACCATTTTATACTCAAGGCAACGGAGATTCATATTCTTCGACTTTAGGATACCGTAGTGGAGATTTTGTGAAAATCAGAAACATATCTCTAGGCTACAATTTCTCTGATAGAATTACTAGTAAATTAGGTCTTTCTAAATTAAGAATATATGCCCAAGCAACTAATCCTGGATTCATTTTCAAAAAAGTAGATTGGATTGACTTGGATGTAAGAAGGTCAAATTCACTTAGAGGATTTACAACTGGAATTAATCTTGAATTTTAAGCTATGAATCAAAATAATTTTAAGAAAAAAAATATGAAAAATTATATAAAACATTTTAGTAAAGTATTCACTGCTTTAATTGTTATAAGCAGTGTACTTACCTCTTGTACAAAAGAGTCATTTCTTGATGAGGATTTACAAACTCAAAGAGGTAATGAATATTACAATACTGAACAAGGTATTTTAGAATTGTCAGTTGGTGCATATCAAAGAACTTTAGCTGATATTTTTTCAGGAGAAGAACAATTTGCAACCACCAATTATGGTGTCGATGAATTCCATGTTGGTGGTGATCAAACCAACGACCCATGGAATAATTATGATTCTAGATTTGGTCCTATTGTTCAAACAACTAGAACACAATCACAGCATGCTTGGGATAGATATTATGTTGCTATTGGGTTGACAAATCAATTAATTGAATCGGCCACTAATATTGAGTCTACAGACCCTCAAATTAAGAGTGTTGCACTTGGAGAGGGTTATTTTTTAAGAGCCTATAATTATTTAAAACTGGTTAGACAATATGGCGGTGTGCCATTAAAGCTTACCGTAAGTACTACACTTGAGTTGGAATTTACACGTGCAACAGCTGAACAAGTATTAGCACAGGTAATTGAAGATTTCACCCAAGCCTATAATTTATTGGATAATTCGGCTCCTGCTCCTCAAAAAATAACTAAAGATGCAGCTGCTCACTTTTTGGCAAAAGCATACTTAACACGTGCTAGTGAAATTAATGATTCTTGGAACTCTGCTACAAAAACTGCAGATTTACAGCAAGTGGTAACTTTAGCTGATCAAGTGATTGCCAATCATCCATTAGCATCAAATTTTCAAGAGATATGGGCATATACTGAACCTGATGGTCCTAACGAATTTTTGCCCGAATTAATTTTATCAGCTCAATTTAGTAGGACTATTCATGTTGCTTATAATAATTTTAGTCATGTTGCTTTTACGGCACGTTATGATGATTTAGGTGTGATGAAACGTGATCTTACAGGAATGCGTCCTTACAGTCGTTTAGCACCAACTTATTATACGTATGATGTTTACGACCATGTAAATGATTCTCGTTTCTGGAAAACGTTTAGAACTAAGCATAGAGTAAACAAAGGCGGTGATTTTGGTGACGATGAAACAATACCAAAAGTTAATTATACAGCAGGTGTTGATTTAGGAATACTATACATTATTAATGACCCTAGTGATACAAGATTTGCAAATACAAAAAATAATAACGATCCTAGTATTTTATACAACGGGAAAAGTATTCCGCATGTTTATGTTGCTCATGCTGCTGATGGTATTGGTTTATTGGCAGATCCAAGATTTCCTTCATTATCAAAGCATTTTGATTCTTCTAGAAACTCTGTAAACGATAATAGAGGTATGCGTGATGAGATTTTGGCACGTTCAGCTGATACTTATTTAATGGCAGCAGAGGCCAAAGTTCGTTTAGCAGCTGCAGGATCAGGATCTTATTCTGATGCTCTTACTTATATCAATAAAGTTCGTAATAGAGCTACTTATAAAAGTGGAGAGGATAGAGCCTATTACACTGATGGTGCCGAAGCATATCCAACTTCTACTTTTTCACAGCCTTTTGAATCTAATTCTTATATGAACGAGAATTCATATTACGAGTCTAATGACATTCCTGTAACTACTTCTACGACAGATTTAACAATAACAGATATTGCAAATTTACCTGCTGAAGATGAGGCTATTATTTCTACATTAGGTTATTCTAGCGAGTATGACAGAATGCTTTGTTTAGTATTAAATGAGCGTACTAGAGAACTTTGTGGTGAATGGCACCGTTGGGAAGATTTAAGTCGTACTTTAACATTGGTTGATAGAGCAAAAGCCTACAATCCTGGAGCTGCTCCTAATATAAAAGACTATCATGTTTTAAGACCTATTCCACAACCTTTCCTTGATGCTGTATATGCTAATGGAGAACCTCTGAGTGCTTCAGCAAAACAAGAAATGCAAAACCCTGGGTACTAAAAAAAATAGTTTGTTTTTTTAACTTGTTTAAGCGCTATAGTAAATATTTACTATAGCGCTTTTTTTAATTAGACTATAACTCATTATTAGTCTTTCTGATATAATATACTTGTACATATTAAAAAATAAATAAAAGTGTCCGATATCATAATAATTAAAAACATATTATACAAATCCAAATAAAATATCCAAAAATAAATTATTATCGATTATTAAGACTCTCTAATATAATCTATTAATTAAAAACATATTAATTTTAAAGTAAATTAATACTATTTTAAAATTAATATGTTACTGAAAACCAATTACTTATGTTATTAAAAAATTAACCTATTGATAATTAACAGGTAAGAGCAGGATACCTTAATTATGTTTTATCTATAAGTTTGGAATAATTAACAACTAAACTAAATATTTTATGAAAAACAAAGTTACTCTACTAATGAGTATAATTTTGTGTACTTTAATGTACACGTCCAGTTATGCTCAAGAAAAAAATGTAACAGGTATTGTTACAGATCTATCAAACCTCCCATTACCTGGAGTGAATGTAATAGTTAAAGGAACACAAAATGGAGCTAGTACAGATTTTGAAGGAAACTACAGTATTTCTGTAGCTACTGGAGAAACATTAGTTTTCTCTTATTTAGGTTTTAAAACTATTGAAAAAGTAGTTGGAAATCAAAATTCCTATAACATTTCAATGGAAGAGGATAATTCGGAATTAGATGAAGTTGTAGTTGTAGGTTACGGTTCTGTAAAAAGAAAAGATGTAACTGGGGCTGTGGCATCCATTAAGTCTGAAAGTTTTATTGATGCTTTACCTGTTAGTCCAGAACAACTTTTACAAGGAAAAATTGCTGGTGTTAACATTGTACAAAGCAGTGGACAACCTGGAGCCTCATCTACTATAAGAATTAGAGGAACGAGCTCAATATCAGCAGGAAACGATCCGCTTTATGTTATTGATGGTGTACCATTACAATTTGGAAGTGCAAATAATCAAGTTAGAACTGTAACTTCAGGATCTTCTCCTCTATCGGAAGAAGCTATTAATCCATTAAGCTTAATAAATCCAGCAGATATTGAAAGTATTGATGTTTTAAAAGATGCATCAGCAACTGCTATTTATGGTTCTAGAGGAGCTAATGGAGTTATTGTTATTACTACAAAAAACAAAGGCAAATATGGAGATTTCTTAACTTACGACTCTTATTTAGGAGTATCAAGTGTTCCTGAATTACTACCTTTTTTATCTGCAGATGAATATAGAGATTATGCAAATAGCAATGGTTTACCATTATCTGATCAGGGCGTTAATACAAATTGGCAAAAAGAAGTGTTTAGAACTGCTATTACACAAAATCATAACATTTCCTTTGCAGGAGGTTCATCCACTACAAATGTTACAGGTTCTTTAGGTTACAATAACCAAGAAGGGACAATATTGAATTCTCAACTTAAAAAATACACAGGAAGATTAAATGCTAATCATTCTGCTATTGATGATAGGTTAAAAATTGGTATCAATTTAACATATGCTAGCATCGATGATCAAAGAGCAGCTGTAAATTCAAACATTGCAGATGAAGGAGGTAATATATTAAAAGATGCACTTCGTTGGGCACCAACATTACCTGTTAGAAATCCAGATGGTAGTTATTACCAAATTGGTGCATTAAGAGTAAATCCTGTTTCTTGGGTTGATGTTTCAGATGAAAGTGATACGTCTTTATTATTAGGAAATTTAAATACTTCCTTTGAAATAATAGATGGTTTAAAATTATCATCTAACATAGGTCATTCAAGCGAAAATGTAAGTAGGTTTACAAATATTCCATCTACACATCCAGCTGGAGAAGGGCAAGGAGGCACGGCTTCTATTAGCAAATATAAAAACTCTAATGTATTAGCAGAAACAAACCTTACTTATGATAAGCAAATAAATGATGACAATCATATAACTATTTTAGCTGGTTATTCCTATCAGAGATTTGAAACAGAAAACACGTTTACTTCTGCCAATCAATTTGTAGCAGATGCAACACAATGGAATTTAATTCAGTCTGGTACCATACAGTCAAATACATCTTTTAAAGATGCTAATCGTTTGTCTTCTTATTATGGTCGTTTAAATTACAAGTTAAAAGATAGATATTTGGTTACTTTTACTTTAAGACGTGATGGTTCTAGCCGATTTGGAGCGAATAACAAATGGGGAACATTCCCTTCTGGAGCAGTTGCTTGGAATATAGCTGATGAAGATTTTATGGCTGATTCAAAAATTAGCAACTTAAAATTAAGAGTTGGTTATGGTGTAACTGGTAACCAAGAAATACCTAATAACTTATATCGAGAACAACTTTCTATTGCAGGTTCTGCTATTTATGTTTTTGGTGGACAAGCAATACCAAGTGTTTTACCTACAAATTTTCAAAATCAAGACTTAAAGTGGGAAGAAACAAGTCAATTAAATTTTGGTGTAGATTTTGGCTTATTCAATCAGAGAGTAACAGGTTCAGTTGATTATTATTTAAAGAAAACTAAAGATTTATTATTGCAGTTTTCTACAGCAGCACCTTCAGTAGTTCCTACACAGTGGGCAAATGTAGGAGAGGTTGAAAACAAAGGTATTGAGATAAACTTAAATGCTGATGTTATTGATAATGAAAATTTTAAATGGTCTACAAACCTAAATTTTGCAACAAATAAAAACGAAGTAATTAGTCTTTCAAATGCTAATTTTCAAAGAGATGAAATAAGAACCTCTAGTGGTTCTGGGGTTGTTGGTAATAATGCTAATACTCAAATAATAAAACCAGGATTACCTTTAAATACATTCTACGGATGGCAATTTACAGGTTATGATGCTGATGGATTGGAAACATATCTTGACGTAGATGGTACAGATGGTGCTGATGAAGTAGCAATTGGTGATGCTAATCCAGATTGGACATTTGGTTTCAATAACACTTTTAATTACAAGAAACTTGAGGTTTCTATGAATTTTAGAGGTGTTGTAGGTAATGATATTTACAACAATACAGCTGCTGAGTTTTCATATATTAGTCAAGCACCTGGAGTAAATGTTCTTAAATCTGCGTTAAATACTGGTGCAAGCAGAACACAAACTGCTCAATATTCTTCACAATGGTTAGAAGATGGTAGCTATTTAAGATTAGATAATTTAACTGTTGGTTACAATTTCGATGTAGATAAGGTTAATTTTATTAAAAAGGCTAAAGTTTATGTAACAGGAACTAATTTATTTGTTATTACAGGATATTCAGGCTATGACCCAGAAGTTAGAACGAGATCGATAGGTGTAGATTATCTTGTTTATCCAAGACCAAGAACTTTCCAAATAGGAACTAGTATAACATTTTAATTAGAAACCTATGAAAATTATAAAGAAATATAGTATGAAAAATATACAAAAAATAACAAAAAAGGTAAAATTACTTAGCTTTAGCTGTTTATTAGTGATTTTATCAGGATGCAGTCTAGAAGAGGAAGTATATTCTATATATACACCAGAAACCTTCTATTCAAATGAGACACAAGTTTTATCATCCCTATCTGGAATCTACCGAAACTTTGCTCGTACAACTGGTATGGGTGTTGAATATAGATGTTTAGAACTTCCTGGAGATCAAGTAGTAGTACATGAAAAGATCCAAGGTTGGTGGGGAGGCGCCAATTTTGCAGAATTAATGGAACATACTTGGACACCTAGCCATAGTTACATTGCTGGGGCTTGGGATTCTTATTTTAGAACCGTGGGACAAACTAATGCGCTTATAGCATCATTAGAGGGTTCTGCTTTATCAGAAGCTGAAATTGCTGGTCCACTTGCAGAATTACACTCTTTACGTGCTTATGCATACTTCTTCTTAATGGATTTATTTGGAAATGTTCCTATTTTTACACTTCCAAAAGTAGATGCGTTAAACTTACCTGAACAAAATACTAGAGCTGAGGTTTTTGATTTTGTTACTTCAGAATTAATTGCAGCTGCAGCAGATTTACCTACTAAAGCAGAAGCAGGTAGTAGCTATTATGGTAGGTTTACTCAAGAAGCAGCCTATGGTTTACTTGCAACAGTTTACTTAAATGCTGAAGTTTATACTGGCACGCCGCAATTTGATAAAGCTTATGATTATGCGCAACTAGTAATAGATTCAGGATCTTATCGTTTATTAGATAATTACTTTGATAATTTCACTTATAATAATGATAATAATGATGAGTTCATATTTGGTGCTGTTTACTCTCCGGACATCGCTGGTGGTGTTGGTCACCCTTTAGTACAAAAAGTACTTCCTGGAATTCAAGGTGGTTTATTCGGTTTACCATATACACCTCAAAACGGTTTCGGAACAAGACCTTCTGTTCTTGCTTTATATGAAGATGGTGATGATAGAAAAAATCTAATAATCCCTTATGGTAATTTAATTGATCCTAGAAACGGTGAAACTGTTATGGTAGAGCGTATTGTTCCTGATAACAATTCTAAATTATACGATCCAGAAGTTTCAACAGAAGGACCAGTGCCTTATGAAATTATTCCAGCTACAGGAATCCGATTACAACCAATGAATGCTGGTTTAAAATGGGTTAAATGGGGATTAGATCCTAATACTAATGGAGGTAATGCAGGTAATGATATTGCTTTCCTTAGATATGCAGATATATTGTTAATAAAGGCTGAAGCATTGGCTAGAGGTGCTAAAGGAGGTACTTTGGAACAGGCTAGAACAATTGTTAACGTAGTAAGATCTAGAAGTTATGGAAGTAATGTGGGTGATTTAGCTACTTTAACTTTAGATGATATTTTAGACGAAAGAGGTAGAGAATTAGCCTTTGAAATGCAAAGAAGAAGAGATTTAATTCGTTTTGGTAAATTTGGAGATGCATGGGAATTTAAATCCGCATCAGATTCTTATAGAACATTGTTTCCAATACCAAAAACAGCACGTGAGGCTAATCCTAAATTAAAACAAAACCCTGAATACCCACAATAATATTTTTTTAAGTTTAAAAAAAGCGTTATGATAAACTTATCATAGCGCTTTTTGCTTTTTAAACAAAAATACAGTATAGCACAGGATGCTTTTAAAATAGTAAACAAATATCTTTGAATTTAAACATTATTATTTTTTCTCATATGAAGTATATTTTTTTGATTATTACCTCCTTTATGATGCTTTTAATAACCATAAAAACTAATGCTCAAAAACATATAGGTAATTATGAGAATCTTATTTCTGAAAAAGAAAACATAATAAAACTACAGACAGAAAATGGATTGGTAATCATAGAACTTTGTACACCATCAATTATTAGATTTAGAACGAGCTGGGATAACACCTTTGAAGCTAACGAACCATGGATGGTTTCTAATTATAATTGGGAGGTTGTAAACTACAAATTAGAAGAGACTGAGTCTGTTCTTAACATTACTACTGCCCTACTTCAATTAAAAATTCAAAAACACCCTTTTAGAATTCAACTTTTCGATAAAAAAGGGAATTTATTATCATCAGAAACAAATAACAGTTTAGGCTCGTTTCAAGAGAACAAAACCATTAGTTCTATAAAACAACTACAACCAGATGAACATTTCTTTGGTTTTGGTGAGCGCATGGATTTCTTAGACAGGCGAGGAAAAAAAGTAAGATTAGATGTTGGTAGAGGCATTGGAAGACCTCATATTACTGGAGCATATAATGTGCTCAAAGCAAATTATTGTCCAGTACCGTTTTTTATGAGTACAAAAGGATACGGCATTTTTTTTCATAATGCACATCCAACTACTTGGGATATGGGCTTAACCAACTCAAATAATTACAGCTTTAGTGCTGAAGGAGGCGAACTCGATTATTATTTTATTTACGGACCAACGTTTACTAATATTTTAGATGGATATACTTCTATAACAGGAAAATCACCATTACTACCAAAGTTTGCTTTAGGACTTCAAGTTGGAACATATAGCGGAGGAACTTGGGGACATGAAGAAGAAACATCAACGGATTACGTAGTGGCTTTAGCCCAAAAATTTAGAGACTTTGAGATTCCACTGGATATTTTACATCTAGATTCAACATGGCGTATTTTTGGTGAAAATGGAGGAAAAGGAGCTACAACCTTCGAGTGGAGAGAAACCTTTAAAAACCCAGAAAAAATGTTTTCAGATTTATACGATTTAAATTTGAATATGGTAGGTGTGCATTTAAGACCAAGGTTTGATAATGGTAAAAAATTGCGGCTGCTAGATGCTGCAAGAAAAAAAGGATTTGTTTATCCTGAAGAAGATAACCCAGGTGAGTTTGTTAATTTTTTCGATCAGGAATCGGTAAACTGGTGGTGGGAAAATGGTGTTATGCGAGTAGCTGAACAAGGTGCTATGTTTTTAAAAACAGATGAAGGCAGCGCCTTTGGTAGAAAAGCAAACGAAAGCAATAAAACTGGTCCACAAGGCGAATCTATTAAAGCTTTACATAACCTATTTCCTATAGCTTATGCCAAAGCGCCCTATGAGAAATTTCAAGAGTTTAATAAAATACGAGGTATGAATCAAACTCGGGAAGGATATGCTGGTATCCAACGCTATCCATATATTTTTGCTGGAGATTGGCCTAGTGAATGGCAATATTTTGAACCTGTTATTAAAGCTGGATTAAATATTGGTCTTTCTGGTGTTGGCAATTGGTCTCATTGTATGGGAGGTTTTGAGCATGTTGCCGATCCTGAATTATATATTCGATGGTGTCAATTTGGATTATTAAGTCCTATTGCGCATTTATTTGGAATGGAACACCCTAACTATAAAGAGCCTTGGAATTATGGAGACGATGCGTTACGTATTTTTAAACAATACGATAAAATGCGTTATAGCCTAATCCCGTATTTATATAGCTATTTGTATGTAAATCATAAAAAAGGAACGCCATTAATGCGTGCTTTAGTATTGCATTATCAGGATGATGAAAACGTTTATAACATCACAAACCAATACATGTTAGGTGAAAGTTTAATGATTTGTCCGGTGACTGAAAAAGGAGCACAAACTCGGGTGGTCTATTTACCAAAAGGACTTTGGACAGATTACTGGACAGGAAAAACCTTTGAAGGTAAAAAGCACTACAATGTGTTATGCCCAATTGATAAACTTCCAATTTTTATAAAAGAAGGCGCTATTATTCCAACTCAAGAAACTTTAAATTATATAGGCGAAAAAGAAATTAAAAAATTAATTTTAGATGTGTATCCTAATGCTTCAAACACATTCACTTTATACAATGATGATGGTAAAAGTTTAGCATATCAAAATGGTTATTTTAACACCACAGATATCGCAACTCAAGTTTCAGAAAACAACATTATATTAAATATTAATGCTGCCAAAGGAGAATTTAAGGGTAACGAAATAACCTATACCATAAAATTTCATTTAGATAAAAAACCTACTTCTGTTCTTGTAAATAATAAAACCTATTTGATGAAAGACAACCAGTTTCAGGATGGCGTGTTAACAATCTCCCCAAAAACAACTAATAACGATAAAATCACAATCTATATTAATAAATAAATTGTTTTTTAGCTAATACTAAATAAACCATTATAAGTTTTTGTTATGATTACTAAACCAAAAATATTTGCAGTCATTTTGCTTTTCATATGCTTAATATCAAAAGCTCAAGAAATAGAAAGTATAGAAACTAGAAATTTTCAAGTTTTTCAATTCCCTTCAAATATGATTCCTAGAATAGACGGTGATACTAAAGATTGGGAAATAGTACCAGAAAATTATTCTAAAAGATGCAGGGAAATATGTTGTAGTACTAGAAATATAAGGACCAAAAGGAACATCTAAATTGTCAAAAGTTTGGAATGTAGCAGTAAAATAATTTAATTATACAACTAATATAAATAACACATGAAAAGAAACATTATCTCATTAATAGTTATTGCGCTATGCTTTTTTGCTTGTAAAAAAGAACATTTAACAGAAATTATACTATCCAATAATTCTGATTTTGATTTAACGGATAAACCCATTTCTATAAAAAGAGACCGCTTATCTACAGACAGTATTAATAATTATCCTTTACTAATTAATGTTTTAGATACTATACCGTCTCAACTTAATGATTTAGATGAAGATGGTAATTGGGATGAACTATTTTTTGTTGCCAATTTTTCGGCTCAAGAGGAAAAAAAATTAACACTTAAATGGGTTAATAAAAAACCTAATTATGTAGTTAGAACAAGTGCCCGGTTTGGCAAAAGAAACTCTTCAACCACACCTGTACAACCAAAAACTTCTGAAACAATGTTAGCTAACGAATTACCAAAAAGTTTAGGCTATCAACAATATCAAACAGATGGTCCTTCTTGGGAAAATGACAAAGTTGGTTTTAGGCATTATCTAGATGGGAGAAACGCAAAAGACCTCTTTGGAAAAAAAGTATCAACGATGTCTCCAGAACACGTTGGTATTAATGCAGAAGGTGCTGTAGAAGACAATTACCATGTTATGGGAAATTGGGGTAGAGATATTTTAGCAGTAGGAAATTCAATTGGTATTGGTGGATATGCATTAGCCACAGAAACAGAATTAATGAGACTTGGTGTTACTGTAGACGATTCTATAAACAACATTGAAAAAACGACATTTAAAATTCTTGTAGAAGGTCCGATAAAATCTATTTTAAACTATAACTATGAAAATTGGAAACCCAACGGAGAGAATAGAAATTATTCTGTAGAAGAATACACTACAATTTTCCCTGGTATATATGGATATAAAAATACGGTATCTATTTCTGGTATTCAGGGTGATGAAAATCTAGTAGTTGGTCTGGTAAATATCAATAATGACAAACCACTATCTATAATTGATGAAAATGAAAATTACATCGTACTTTACACACATGATAAGCAAACCTATGATAAAAAGTGGTGGTTAGGAATGGCATTAATTGTTCCTAAAGAATTATATCTTGGTTATACTGAAGCCCCAAAAACAGGACCACTTTCCAATACTTATTTAGCAAAACTTAAAGTTGAAAACAAACAACCTGTAAGTTATTATGCTATTGCGGGTTGGGAACTTAGTGACACACGTTTTATTGATGAAGCCTATTTTATAAATTATTTAAAAAAACTAACCAATCAACTTTCTGTAGAAGTAGACATGATAATAACTAACTAAAAACTAAAAAAAATGAATCTAAAAAAATTTTCAAATAACATAATACAAAAAAAGAGTCTAATATTTTTATTAGCAATATGTTTTGTTTCCTGTACAACGTCAGTAAAAAAAGAAGAACATGAGCCTCAAAATGACACGACTGCTCCATTACATGCCCTGCAACCAGATTACCCAACACCATATGGTGTTAAATCTGCTACAGATATTAAAACAACTTTAGATAGAGTATATTCATTTTTAGAAACAAATACGGCTTCTAAACTTATAGATAGTAAAACAAATAAGGAAATAACTAATATAGAAAACCTTAGTGAAACTACTATTTTTGAGACAGGTGCTTTTAGACTTACTAGTTATGAATGGGGTGTTACCTACGCAGGAATGTTAGCTGTAGCAGAGGCTACAGGAGATAAAAAATATGCTGATTATACAAATAAAAGATTACAAATTTTTTCGGATATAGCTCCTTTTTACACAAAACAACTAGCAAATAACCCCGAGTTTTCGTCTCCAATAAAACAATCTCTAAAGCCTCATGCTTTAGATGATGCAGGTGCTATTTGTGCGGCAATGATAAAAGCAAAAAGAAATGGTCTTGATGCTGAATTACAACCATTAATTAATAATTTTATAGACTATATTAGTAATAAACAATTTCGTTTACCTGATGGAACCTTAGCAAGAAATAGACCGCAACCAAATACATTATGGTTAGACGATTTATTTATGGGAGTTCCAGCACTTGCTCAAATGGGAAAACTAACAGGAGATGTTAAATATTATGATGATGCCGTAAAACAAGTTCGTCAATTTTCAGAGCGTATGTTTAATTCAGAAAACGGATTATATATGCATGGTTGGGTACAAGCTATGGAAGAGCATCCTCAATTTCATTGGGCACGAGCAAATGGTTGGGCAGTCATGACACTTGTAGAATTATTGGAAGTATTACCTAAAGAGCATGAAGGCTATAATGATGTATTAAAACAATTGCAAGCCCATATAAAAGGTCTCGTTAAATATCAAGATGGTACAGGCTTTTGGCATCAACTTATAGATAGAAATGACACCTACTTAGAAACGTCGGCAACAGCTATTTATACTTACGCAATTTCAAGAGCTATAAATAGAGGTTATATCGATAAAATGGTATATTCACCAATAGCATTATTAGCTTGGAATGCTGTTTCTACAAAGGTAAACACAAAAGGTCAAGTAGAAGGAACATGTGTTGGCACAGGTATGGGCTTCGACCCTGCTTTTTATTATTATAGACCTATTAATGTTTATGCTGCACATGGTTATGGCCCTGTATTATTAGCTGGTGCTGAAATTATATCTTTATTGAAGCATAACGAATTTGAAATAAATGACAGCTCACTTCAATTAAAAATTAAAAATTAAAAATTATTTAATATTAATGTTAATGTTAAAATCAATTAATTATCTTTTTCTTTTACCATGCTTATTGGTATTAAATTGTAACCAAAAGACTGTACAAAAAACTAAAAAAAAGAATCCTAATATTCTAGTCATTATAGCAGATGATGCAGGCTGGAATGATGTAGGTTATAATGATTCGGAAATTAATACTCCTAATATCGATTGGTTAGCTAATAATGGCATACAACTTAGTCGGTTTTATGCCAATCCTACATGCTCACCATCAAGAGTGTCTCTTTTAACTGGAATGCCAGCAAGCAGAATTGGTATCGTAGCACCTATTAGCGGAAAAAGCAAAAAAACACTTCCTGATTCTATTACCACATTACCTCAAGTATTAAAAAAGCATAACTATGAGAATGCGTTATTCGGAAAATGGCATTTAGGATTGGATATTTCAAACGGACCAAATGCCTTTGGTTTTGATTATTCATACGGATTTCTTCATGGGCAAATAGATCAATATACGCATAGATATAAGAATGGCGATGCTAGCTGGTATAGGAATGACAAAATGATTGAAGAAGATGGTCATACTACCGATTTATTAACCAAGGAAGCTATTGAATGGCTAACGAAGAAACGTGATACCACTAAAAACTTTTATGTACAATTGGCTCATAGCGCACCTCACTTCCCCTTACAAGAAGAAGATAAATGGAAAACACCTTATTTAGAAACTATAAAAGATAGTTCAAGAAGAGATTTTGCAGCCGCCATGTCACATATGGATCATAGTATTGGAAAGGTTTTAAAAACATTGAAAAAGCTAAACTTAGAGGATAATACTTTAGTGATTTTTATGAGTGATAATGGCGCTATGGAAAATTGGTTTCCAACGTATCAATATAACGGCGCACATGGGCCAAATCCAGTATTAGGAAGTAATAAACCTTTACGAGATTGGAAATCATCCAACTATGAAGGCGCCATTCGCGTACCCGCAATTGTATATTGGAAAAACCATTTAGACTCAGAAAAAAACTCAAATTACATGTCTGTTTCAGATGTTATGCCAACTATACTTTCACTAATTAATGCAGAAATACCTAAAGATGTTGAAGGCGTTAATTCATGGTCTTCAATTTTAAATCCTCAACAAGAAACAACACATGATATTTATGTTCGCGGACATAAACAAGAAAGTTTAATACATAAACCTTGGAAAATTATTAGAACTCGTCATAAAGATAATTCTCCTGCAACATATCAACTTTATAATATAGATTTAGATCCTGAAGAAAAAGACAATAAAATTGATGAAGAAACTTCCATTTTGGCAAAAATGAAAATATTACTCCAAGGTCAATTTATCAAAGATGATAAAACAGTAAATGTTGAATTAAAATAAGCTTGATGATTGAATGAAATTAAAATTCATCTATTTAATATTACTATTAATTTGCTTGTCTTGTAAAACAAATAATACTAATAACAAATATAAAATAGCAGATAAACCTTTGTTTCGAGACCCTATTTTTGATGGTGCTGCCGATCCTTCAATCATTTGGAACAAAAAGGAAAAGAAATGGTTTATGTTTTACACTAATAGACGTGCAAATGATAGCTCTGCAAGTGGTGTAGCATGGGTACATGGCACTAAAATAGGCATTGCAGAATCTAATGATGGTGCCCATTGGAAATATAAAGAAACTTGTAATATAAATTATGATATAAAAGAAGTCACGTATTGGGCTCCCGATGTATTAGAATATAATGGAATATATCATATGTATTTAACTATTGTTCCAGGTGTTTTTGAAGATTGGTACCACCCACGACATATAATTCACCTAACGAGTAAAAACCTTATTGATTGGGAGTTTCAATCTAAATTAAAATTAGCTTCAGAACGTTGTATAGATGCCGATGTATTCCGATTACCAAATGGTACATGGCGTATGTATTACAACAACGAGAATGATGGAAAATCAATTTATTATGCAGATAGTGAAGATTTATATCATTGGTTAGATAGCGGAAAAAAAGTAATAAAAGATCGAGGAGAAGGACCAAATATGTTTTACTGGAAAGGGAAAAACTGGATGGTTAATGATGCATGGAAAGGATTAGGTGTTTATTCTTCTCAAGATTTTATAAATTGGAAACGTCAAGAAAAAAATATTTTACAAATTCCAGGAACTGGAAAAGACGATATGGTAAAAGGTGGTCATCCAGATGTTATTGTTCAAGGAGATAAAGCCTATGTGTTTTATTTTACACATCCCGGACGAACACCAAAAAATGCAGAAATAGACTCTTACGAAACAAGAAGAAGCACTATTCAAGTTGCCGAATTAGAATACGATAACGGAGATATTATTTGCAACAGAAATAAACCCGTATATATTAACTTAAAACCATCTGAGTAAATGAATGATACAATAAAAAATGCTTTCAAAATGAAATTAAAACCTGGTTTTGAAGCAGAATATAAAAAACGACACGACGAAATATGGCCAGAACTATCTGCTTTACTTTCTGAAACGGGAATACAAGATTACAGCATCTATTTAGATGAAGAAACATTAATTCTTTTTGCTGTTCAAAAATTAAGTAAAAGCTTTGATAAAGATTATTTACCCAACCACCCTATTGTAAAAAAATGGTGGGCATATATGTCAGATATAATGGAAACTAATCCTGACAATTCGCCCATTGAAAAACCTTTAAAAGAGGTTTTTCATATGGACTAATAATCAATAAAATATTTAACAGTGAAACACTTAATGTTTAAGAACTCTAAACTAATCAATACTAATTATTTTGCTAGTTCTTTGTGTATCCCTTCCGTTTAAAACTAACAAATAATTACCTGATGCTAATTTATTTCTACTTAAACTAATCGCATTTCTGCCTTGTGAATAAGTCTTTTCAGGAATACTAAATACCTTAACTCCCATCATACTATATACTGACAATTTTATTTTAGAAGCTTGATTTAAATTAAAAACAATATTGGTTTCACTTGAAAAAGGGTTCGGATAATTAGAAACACCTTCAAACTTATTAATATCATTTACGCTTAATGTTGAAGATTCAAAAGGTCCTATATCTGGTGCAGGGCCATTAAATAATAACCCAACATCTACTCCACTATCAATTAAATCACTACCTGGAACAAGTTTCATAAAATCAATGTCAGGCAAGCTACCATCAGCATTCTCTAGAGTAGAATCTGCATTATAAAATGAATCACAATTTAAAATGGTGTTTTTTACTAGCTCCTGTTCCTAATTGCAATCCTGTGTCTTTACATTAGCTAAACGCACAAAACTCAACTAAATTATTATGTCCATTAATAAACATCCCGTTATCTCCATAACCAAAAACATCAATTCCTTTTATATACCAATATGAGCCTGATAATGATATATCACGATTTGATGAACTTTCGGCCATTGAAGAAAAATCAAATAAGGGTTTTGATGTATTGTCTGGATGTGATAAAAAAGAAATTAAATTTCCGTTTGAACCATTTCTAGTTATTGAAAACTTTGAATAAAATGTATACGTTCCTTCTAAAACATAAATAACATCGCCTGCTGAGGCACTTGAAAGAGCTGACAAAACTTGCTGAGGATTACTTACAGTAATTTCAGTTGTGGATACTATAAAATAATTAAAAAGAATTACAGTAATTAATAATTTATCTTAACCCTTGTTTTTTTTATTATCTATTTATAAATAGTTAACACTAATAAGTTTACTGTTTTTTTGACAATAAGTACTTTTTAAAACCAATAAATAACTATATTAAATTACTTATTAATATAAACACAACCTCGTAATCCAACCTCTTTATGTTTTTTTAGTATTTCAGCAAAAGTTTTTGCTGTAAAGGTTGCACCCTCTAAACCAGTATGCGTGTGGTCTTTTGGAAAAAACGCCTTAACTTTTTCTTTTCCTAATTCTTGATACTTTTGTGCAACAGCATGACTCAAGTCAATAAAAATGGCATCTTCCTTTTCTGCTGCTTCTTTTGACCACTTAATATAAGTATCATGTCTTTGCTCCACGACTCCATTTGGCCATTCATTTCTGGGCGTTAAACTTAAAACAACAGGAAGCGCTCCTTTTTCTTTAGTTTCTCTAATCATTTTTTTCATGTACCACCCGTAAGTATGTACTATTTCTAAAATACTATCTCTTTGAACTTCCTGCGTTTCATCTCCCATGCCTTTCAAAGAGCCTCTAAATTTTGCTTTATCAATATTTCCTGCATCATTATGTCCAAATTGAATAAAGACAACATCGCCTTTCTTAAATTCTTTTTTAGCAGCATCCCACAAGCCTTCAAATTCAAATGTTCTAGTGCTTCTTCCTCCTCTTGCCTTGTTAATAATATTTACTTGCATGGTATCACAAAATTGAGGAAAAGCCATGCCCCAACCTATGGCGTTAGGATTACTACTATTTGCCATTGTTGAATCGCCTATTAGAAAAATATTTTTCTTTTTTGGTAATACAACTCTAGGAGTTTCAAGAATATATTCTTTTAAAGGATTACTTGTTTGCTTTAATTCATCAGCAATAATTGATGCCGCCATTACAGCGCCTCTTGCAGATGTATGTGTATGATCGCGTTTATAAAAAAACGTACCAGTGACATTATCTTCTCCGTATTTTTCTAATTCGGATGCCATTTTATCATTTAAATCAATAAAAGTGACGTCATTTCTTTCGGCAATTTGTTTTGCCCATAATCCATAAGACTTGTTATTTCTAGGAACTTTACCTTCTTTCCAATCGTTTCTTGGAATAGGCGACATAATTATTGGAATAGCTCCTTTTGCTTTAGCGTCTTTTACAATTTTTTCTATATACCAACCATAACTATGTACAATTTCATGGTCGCCTGTAATCATATTATCAATCTCTTCAGTTTCATTACCAACGCCTTTTATAGTGCCTCTAGCCCTAATAGTATCGTTTACAGGTCCATTATCATTATGTCCAAATTGAATTAACACATAATCTCCTTTTTTAAGTTTGTTATTTACAGTATCCCATAACCCTAAATTTTGATAGGTTCTGCTACTTGTCCCCCCTAAAGCGTGATTTTCTACTTTTACTTTTGTTGAATCTAAAAACTGACTAATAAAATCTCCCCATCCCCAAAGACCACTGTACCCATCTCCTTTTCCGTTTTTCACCGTAGAATCACCTACAGTATAAACGGTTGGTTTTATTTTACTTTGTTGTGCACAATTAGAAAATGAAATTGTAAAAAAAAGAATAGCTAAAAACTGAAATGCTTTCATAAATAAATTATAATGTTTAATTAATTATCTCTAAAATCGAACCAAAGTGTCATTGGAATTCCATCGTCGCCACTTTTGATTCTAATATTGGTTGGTTGACTTTCGGGTCCTTGATGTTCTAAAGGTTTAAAAGCTCTCATAGCAGGTATCTCATACATAAATGAAA
The DNA here is from genome assembly GCA_031826515.1 of Flavobacteriaceae bacterium HL-DH10. NCBI lineage: Bacteria > Pseudomonadati > Bacteroidota > Flavobacteriia > Flavobacteriales > Flavobacteriaceae > Thalassobellus > Thalassobellus suaedae. Next base: position 83,480 of record CP134536.1, read on the forward strand.
TATTTCCTTCTGGAAATTTAGGCTGAGGAAACGTTTTTGAAATGGCTTTTTCAGGAAGATCTGGTGTAAATAACCTTAAAAACAATTTATCATTTTCACTAAAGAACCTAAAATTTCCATTTTGAGTTTTAAGGTTTCCTGCAATAAAATTAGCATGATACCCTTTAAATTCAGGATATACCAAATTCTCAAAACTCTCTCCTGTTATTGTTTTATTATAATCTTTCTCCCAAAGTCCAAGTGTTGTTCCTTTAATTCTGTTTTTCCAAACGTGATATGGTCCATTACCAAACCACTTCATGCCTTCTACACCTTCTTCAGGAAAATCGAACGTAACACCAAATTTATTAATAGCCCCTTCAAAAAATGCCCCGTCAAAACCATTGGTTCGTCCTGCATTTTTTAATAGGATTAATTCTAATTTTAATCTTCCATCATTAAAAAGTGTCCACTTTGCTGAATGAATACCTCCTGAATATTTAATATTACAAATGGCTGCTTCTTCATTCTCTTCAATAGTAACGTCTTCAACTTCCGCTTTCATACCAATAGGCTTTGGTCCATTTACAAAAGGTACATTGCCATTTTTATTTTCAATATTTAGGATTTTACCAGAAGTCGCACTCAACTTTACGGTAATACTTTTACTCTCTAAAAGCACTTCATTATTAGATTTAGAAGCTTTAGCAGATTTTTTGACTTTTTCTTTAGTAATAAACTTGTTTGCTAAATATGGTGCATGATGTATAGGCCATGACCAAGTATAAATGTCTCTACCGTGTTTATCTTGCGCTGTTATCTCTAACCAATCACCTTCAAAGAAATTTTCTGGAACATCAAAATGAACTTTTCTGGTTTCTCCTGGCTCTATACTTGCTATTGAAATTGGTTTTGAAGCTATTACTTCTGCTTTTTCATCAGTATATAAAATACTTTCATTGGCTTTTAGAACGCGGTATTCCAATTTACAATCTTCAAGATTTGTATAAATATATTCGTTTGTAATTAAAAACAATCCATCAAATGTTGATGTTATTAGTTTAGGTTCAAATTGAATAGGCGACCATACTTCTTTTACTGTAAAGAAACTTCCCTCTTTTTCTCTATGCGGTCCTAAAACACCATCGGCTGCTAAGTTTCCTTTAGAATCATATTTTTGTTCACCGGTCCAATCGCTTCTTAAAACAGCTTCATCAAGCATTGCCCAAATAAAACCACCTGCAAATAATGGACTTTGCTTATACCGCTTCCAAAAATCTTCTAATCCTGCTCCTATTCCATTATCATAAGTACCATGCATAAACTCGGTTGGAAAAAACACATTTTCACCATTATTAAAACGATGCATACCTGTTAAATAGGTTGGGTAATGATGAGTGTCCCAACCATTAAAATCTGACCAAGGGTGAATAACAATTCTTTTTTGCGGATCGTAATCATGAAAAACATGGTCTATTTCGTAATTCCATCCACCTTCATTACCATGATCCCAAATGATTACAGATGGATGATTCACATCTCTTTGTACCGTTTCCTTAATTAAGTTAGTCCCCGTTTTAGTATCATACCCATTTTGCCAACCAGCTACTTCGTTTAAAACAAACAAGCCCAAAGAATCGCAAACTTCTAAAAAGTGAGTGTCTGGTGGATAATGAAATCGAACCGCATTCATATTCATATCTTTAAGTAAATTAACATCTAACTCACTAATAGCCTTATCTGTACTTCTGCCAGATTCAGGCCAAATGGTATGCCTGTTAATCCCTTTCATGATAATTTTTTTACCATTAACGTAAATACCATCTTTTTTAAGAAACTCTAGAGTTCTAAAGCCTATTTTTGTTTTAGAGGTATGAAGGCTTTGTCCATTATTTTTAAGTGACAAGGTTAAAGTATATAAATGAGGTGATTCTGGATTCCATGCTTTTACATCATCCCATTTGGCTTCAATAGTTTGAAAATCTTCATCATCTTTTAAAGAAATTGTAACCGTTTTAAAGGTTTCATTACTTCCAATCGGACTTATATTCGCTTCTATTATTGAATTATTCGGAATATTTTTTAAATTCAAATCCGCTCTCAATGAACCATCCATTTTAGCATCAACAGCTACATGTTTTATAAAAGATTTAGGAGAGACTTCTAACCAAACAGGACGATAAATACCTCCAAATAACCACCAGTCTGTTTTTCGTTCTGCATTGTTTACAGACCCATTACTTGAGTGTTTTGATACATGAGCCTCCAAAAGGTTTTCTCCACCATAATTTACCAATGATGAAATATCATATTTGAATTCATAAAAGCCACCTTGATGAATGTCTCCTGCCGATTTTCCGTTAATTTTAACTTCGGTATCGGTCATGGCGCCTCCAAAAACGATAACAATATTTTTTCCTCTATAATCCTCTGGGATATTGAATTTATATTTATAAAACCCTTCTTCTTTACTCGGTTCTTTTTGATTTAATTCTTTATACCATCTACCATAAGTATACTCACCAAAACCTTCTAATTCCCAGTTAGACGGCACATTTATAGTACTCCAAGTTTTACTATTATTACCATCGGTACACATAAACTCCCATTGTACTGGGTTTTTAAAATCTTTACCCGATAAGTATATTTTTTTTGTTTCTTGAGCAATCCCGTTCCAACATAAAAGTATGGATACAAGAGTGAGTAAAAATTTGTTTTTCTGTGTGTTTTGTTCTATCATAATTTCTTTAATTACCGTCTGGTTTTTTAATTTCAAATCTTGAACTCATTGGCACCGTCCAATCACTTATATTATCTGGTTTCTTTGGATTATAATCTGGAATATTGGGTTTTAAATATTTTGCAAGTTCTAAATTTAAGTCTTTAATACCTTGTACAACACTTTTAGCAATTTCATTAGCTCCAAAACTATTAAAGTGGGTGTTATCTTCTAATGCTTTTATTTGCCTTGGAAATGTAAGCGCAGGGTACTGAACAAAAGCCTTTCTTGAAGGTTCCACTCCCCAACTTTCGTACATATAAGTTGTCATTTTTGTAACATCTATTAAAGGTACTTGCATTTCTTTTGCTACTTTTCGCATAGCATCAGGGAAATCGCCATGGGTAGGTTTTAATGTCCCATTTTTATTAAAAGCTCTTCGTTGTGTGGGCGTTACTAACACAGGTATACCTCCTTTATTTCTTGCTTCTGTAATATACTCTTTTAATAATTTACTATAAGATTGCCAAGGCCCAATGCCTTCACCTCTTTGTTTTTCATCGTTATGTGCAAATTCTATAAAAAGATAATCACCTGTTTTCATTAAAGACACTATTTTCTCTAATCGTTTTACTCCTTTAAAACCACTTAAAGAGGAACCTGACTCGGCATAATTAGCAATGACAACATCCTCTGAGAAATAATTGGTAATAAATTGTCCCCATGAAGCCCAAGGTTCTACATCTTGATCTGTTACTGTAGAGTCTCCAGCTAAAAAAACAGTTTTAACAGCTGTAACAGAACTGATTTTTAAACTTTTAACGCTAGGTGCTCCTAAAAACTCTAGCGTTAATTTATCATCCCAATTCAGCTGGTTTTTATCTCGATCTTTTACCTTTATTGATGCCTGTTTATTAATTTTTGGAGATCTAACATTTACTGTAAAAACATGTTTAGAGGTTTCATTTTTTTTCAATTTTATTTCTTTAAGCATTAACCTTCTAGATTCAGCTTTTATTGAAGTATTTGAACTTTTTTTACCACCAATAACAACTTCTATTTTATAATTTCCTTCTGGTAATTTTACTGAAAAATAAACAGACGTATCACCTGCTATAGATTTCTTATTAAAAACAACGTTTTCTACAGATTGATAATCAAACCCATAACCCAATGCATTATTATACAAGATAGGCTTATCAATAATGGTTCCTGAGGTTTCACAAAGCTTTTTTCCAAAATAAAAATTTTTAGTTATATCGTTAGTTTGAGCAAACATATTATGAGATAAAACAAGACAGAATAGAAATAAAATACTATTGTTAATGAATTTCATAGATTAATTTTCGACTAAAATATCTCCAAAAAAAAAAAAGATCCATCCTGTACTATGATGAATCTTTAATATTTTATTTAAAAATTTTATTTTTTAAACAGAATTTCTTTCAATATATTCAAAAATATTTTTAATTTTTTCTTTCTTATTATTCAATACTAAATCAGCTGCAGATTCGCCCATAGCCTTAAATCGAGTACTGATTACATTTATTCCTAAAAGATCTTTTAAAGACGTATCATTGTATGAGATTATACCAACATCATTTCCTAAAGTTAAATTCTTTTTACGTATTTGTCTTACCAAATTAACCAGATCATTTTCTTCGATAATGACATAAATATCTTTACTATCAAGATCCATATCGTCATACACTTCATTTAAAATTTCAAAATCAAAATTATATTTTGAGCAAAACTTTCTAAAGCCATGAACAATCCTTTTAGGATAAGGATAAACCGATTTAAAAGGATATACCAATACTAACTTATCATATTTTCTAAATTTATCTACACCTTTACTTAGTGCCTCATAAATATCTTCTTGAAAATCCTGATATACAGCTCCGTAATTTCCTTTAATTTCTAATTTATCATTATCTAAAATCACCAATTTATCTTTGGGGATTTTTTCAATAGCATTTTGTACTATACTTGTTGTACTTACATGATTAGAATCATCAGTTTTAAAATGCGGCATGATTATATAATAATCATAAGCACCAAGGTTCTTTTCTAAAGTTCTAGCAAAAATAGATTCTTCACAGTGATAGACAGATAAAGTAACATGTCCGTTTATTCCAATGCTATTTACAAATGAATTAAAAATCATCATTTTATAAGAACTTAGCTTATTTATCATGAAGAAAATTTGAATCTTAGAAATCAAATCTGTTTTAGCTGTATAATATCCCTTTCCTTTAACAGAGATAATCACTTTTTGTTCTTTGAGTATTTTATATGCTTTTTCTACAGTATCTCTAGATAAATAACAAGATTCACTTAACTCATTTATAGACGGTATTTTTTCACCAATTTTTAATTTCCCTTTAGAAACATCATTAATTACAGAATCTACAATTTGCTTATATTTAGGTATACGGGATGATTCATTAATTTTTATTTCAATTAATTGAGACATAAATTATAATAGTAATTAGTTGTAGTTTTAGTTGCAGCCAATATAACAAAACTTATATGAAATTGTTGTCGATTCCATAATTAATAATCCGTTTTCTTAAAAAATAAACATCAATTTATGTGATTGTCATTTATATAATATAATAAGACGTAATAAAAAGTATTTCCTGAAATTTTGTTAACATGTAAAAGCATGTATGTACAGGATACTCAACTATTTCTAATATTTTAACTTTATCGTTATATTCCTAAAAGAAATTGTTAATGCGTCTTTATAAAAAACTTTATTGTTTACTTTTTTTTCTTCTAATTACATTAACATCATCTACCCAAGAGGTAACAACCAATTCTAAAAAGATTCACTATGCTCCAGATGGTGACAATTTTATTTTAAAAAATGGTGCTAGAAAATTCAATAGAGCTTTGTATGGTACTAATACTGGTTTTAGAGTAGAAACTGGTGATTTACCAGAATTTGCACTTTACATGCCTAAAATGGGTGGTAATTTTAAATTAGGAATTGCAACCAGATCTACAAGTAAATGGATTACAGAAAGTGATTCTATTACAACGTGTTATAACTCTGGAACCATGCTATATGAAATTCATGATACTTTATTACAAAAGGGCGTTATTAAAATACAAGTTGTTGCTCATGCCGAAAACGAAGCCATGATTTTAAAAGTTGAAACTGAAAACATACCTAAAAACACTACACTAATTTGGCTATTTGGAGGTGCTAGCGGAAAACGGTTTCATAGAGAAGGTGATATTGGAGCAGATCCAGAATCTGTATTTTATTTAAAACCTGAATATTGTACAAATAATCAATATACGATTCAAAAGGATGGTTTTCTTTTAAATTATGGCTCAGAAAACAACAAAGAAAAAACAGGAAATAATAGAACTATTGTTGGAAGCTTTCCAAAATCGGAAGTCAAACTTGTGGAAGCTCACCTTCAGAAATCACCTAATGAATTATTAAATTCTGAAGCAAAAAAAGCCCCTGCTATTTCTGGCAGAATCCCATTAAGCAGCCAAGATGAGTTCATTTGGAAAATAGAAAAAAATGACACATTTATTTCCACAAGTCAAAAACAATTAGAAACAGAATTTAAAGAAGGCATACAAAAAGTTAAAACTTTAGCTGCAAGAGTTAAGCTAAAGACGCCTAATAAATACATAAATACTTTAGGAGGCGCTTTAGCTATTGCGGGTGATGCTATTTGGGAAAGTCCAGCCTATTTACATGGTTCAGTCGCATGGCGCATGCACTTAAATGCATGGCGTGGTGCTTATGTTGCCGATCCTCTAGGTTGGCATAATAGAGCTGAAACGCATTTTAAAGCCTATGGAAATTCGCAAATTATAGAACCCGAATCAGGTCCTGTTGTATTAGATAGTTCTAGAAATTTTGCTAGACAAAAAGAAATATTAGGAACCGCCATGTTTAGTCGCGGTTATATAAGCAGACACCCAAACAAAAATACGGTAGCACATCATTATGATATGAATTCAGTATTTATTAATCAATTACTAAGGCATTATCAATGGACCGGTAATTTAGATTTCATGAAAGAAATATGGCCTGTTGTTCAGCGTCATATCGCATGGGAAAAACGAAATTTTGATGCTGATAACGACGGACTCTATGATGCCTATGCTGCTATATGGGCAAGCGATGCTTTACAATATACAGGTGGTGGTGTTACATACGCTTCAGCTTATAATTATTCTGCAAACTTGTTAGCTGCAAGTATTGCTAAAGTATTAAATGAAAATCCAGAACCTTATATTGAAGAAGCTAATCATATTAAAGCAGCTATTGAAACAAAACTATGGGTTGCAGAAAAAGGCGTATTTGCCGAATACAAAGATTTATTAGGCAATCAATTAGTGCATGATAACCCTGGTCTTTGGACTATTTATCACAGCTTAGATGAAGGTATTGCAAATGCATTTCAAGCCTATCAATCTTTAAGATATGTTGATACAGAAATTCCGCATATTCCTGTAAAAGCAGAAGGGTTACCTTATACCGATTTAGAATTAGTATCCACTTCCAACTGGCAGCCCTATACATGGTCTGTAAACAATGTAGCTCTAGCAGAAAATTTACATGCCTCTTTAGCTTATTGGCAAGGTGGCAGAAATGAGGAAGCTTTCAAATTATGGAAAAGTGCTTTAATTGAAAGCATGTATTTAGGGGCATCACCAGGTGGTTTTCAGCAATTATCGGCTTATGATGCTATTCGAGGTGAATTGTATCGCGATTTTGCAGATCCTATTGGTATGGCCGCACGTTCTTTAGTAGAAGGTTTATTTGGAATACAACCCAATGCTATAAAAAACATGTTGACTATAACTCCTGGTTTTCCTAAAGATTGGAAAGAAGCGTCTTTAGAGGTTCCAGATCTTTCTATCGCTTTCGCGGAAGAAGAAAACGTTTCGAAGTACCATATCGTTTCAAAATTTAAACATGAAATGACACTTCAATTGTGTTTCAATGCACCCTATGAAGCGATTAACTCTATTACAATCAACAATGAGAATGTATCGTGGAAATTAAATGAATCTGCCATCGGAAGTCCTAAAATCAGTATTGAAAGTCCATATCAGGAAACATACAATATTGAAATAAACTGGAAGGGTGAAACAATAGAAACCCCAACATTCGAATTCGTTGGAGCTTATGGAAAACCTCTTCAGTTTAAAACTTCAAAGGCTAACATTGTAAAAATTTACGATCCGCAAGGTTCTATTTTAGAAATAAACAGAACAAATCAACAATTAGATTTCAAAATAAATGCTAAAGAAGGACATAAAACCGTCTTCATTCAGCTAAAACAAAACAACATGCTTTGGTGGCAACCTATACATTTAAATGTTAGTCCTAAAGCAGACAAAAATTCTAATTTTCAAAATTGGAATCATAAGCTTCCAACAAGTACCAAATTTGAAATGATTCCATTAGAATCCATTTTCAATAGCAAAATAACCGATATTTTCGAACAACAATATTTAACACCAAGACCAACATCTCCTACGCTTCAATTACCAACTCAAGGTATTGGAAACTGGTGTTATCCTTATATAAAACCTATTATTGACGATTCTGGATTGCGAGCAAAAGCAGGCGAGAACAATATGATTATTAGTCCGCAAAACATTCCGTTTCAAACCCCTTCCAAAATCAGTAAAAACAATATTGCTTTTGTGTCTCAATGGGATAATTTTCCAAAATCCATAGAAATTCCGCTTTCAGGAAAAGCTTCTCATGTCTATTTTATGATGGCTGGAACAACTAATCCCATGCAAAGTAGGTTTACAAATGGTATTATAGAAATATCATATACCGATGGAACTGTTGAAACTTTAGAATTAAAAAATCCAGAAAATTGGTGGCCTATAGAACAAGATTATTTTGTAAACGGATTAGCCTTTACAACCGATGCACCAAAACCTCCCAGAGTATATTTAAAAACAGGTGAAATTAGTAGAACATTTAAAAATTTTAAAGCTATAAAAGGCTTTAGCGATTACGGAATAGAAGGAGGTGCAGCAACCCTTTTAGATTTACCTTTAGATCAAAATAAAACATTAAATTCACTTAAACTTAAAGCTATTGCAAATGAAGTTGTTATTGGCTTAATGAGTGTAACGTTAGTTAAATAATAAAATGAAAAGGAAGGATTTTATTTCTACAACTATACTTGCAACTTTGGGTGTGACAATACCCATGCAGGCATATCCTTTTCTTGATATTAATCAGAAAACCCCAAAGCTTTCTGATTTTGAAAAAAGGTTAACCCCAGTTGGTAGAGCATTAGAGTTTGAAGGTTATTATGTTTGGTGCAACAGTCCAATTCAGGGTCCAGATGAAAAAACCCATGTGTTTTTTTCTCGTTGGCCAAAAATTAAAAGTATGAGCGGATGGACAAATAGTTCTGAAATAGCTCATGCTGTAGCAGATAAACCTGAAGGCCCATATAAATATGTAAGTACTGTTTTAGCACCTCGTGGTAAAGGGTTTTGGGACGCTACAACATGTCACAATCCAAGTATTCATTTTGTAGATGGCAAGTATGCTTTATTTTTTATGGGAAACTCTAACAGAAAACTAAATACACAACGTATAGGTTTAGCAACTGCCGATTCTCTTTATGGTCCATGGAAAAGACCAGATGAACCATTATTAAATCCAGGAAAAGAAGGTGAATGGGATGACCATTGCACAACCAACCCTTCTTTTTTAAAACATCCAAATGGAGAATATTGGATGTACTACAAATCATTTGATACTGAAGGATATATTCATCCAAAATTTAAAATTAGAGGCAATAGAAAGTATGGATTAGCCATTGCAAAAACACTTGAAGGTCCTTATATTAAATATGATGGTAATCCAGTTATTGATTATCATAAAATGGGAAATAACCAACAATGTGAAGATGCTTTTGTCTGGTATGATGGTAAGTTTAAAATGCTTGCTAGAGATTTGGGTGTTTATGGTATTGATAAAGGACTTTATATGGAATCAAAAGATGGCAAAAACTGGTCTGAACCACAAATTGGCTATCAGGAATTAAAAAAATATGTAAAACAACCTCCAGCTCCTAAACATTTAAATCGCTACGGAAGAGCAGAACGTCCACAAATATTATTTCAAAACGGAAAACCAACCCATATGTTTACAGCGTCACAGGGTGGTAAATATGAAACCTCATCTGGTTTTATTTTTAAAATAAACTAAATAATAAAATAATTAAAATAATGAAAAAAACAAATCTCCTTTTTCTTTTAACCCTTGCATTTATAAGTATTTATTCTTGCAACAAGAGTGTTAAAACACCTCAAAAAATAGATAGAAAAGCAGTAGTTACAAGACATAATGTTCAAATAAAGCAAATAGATACTCTAGGTTCTTTATCTGTTGGTAATGGTAGATTTGCTTTTACAGTTGATGCAACTGGGCTACAATCTTTCCCCGAGCATTACGCTTTAGGAGTTCCATTAGGTACCCAATCAGAATGGGGTTGGCATACCTTACCTAATTCTGAAAACTTTGAATTTAGTGAGACTTTAAAAGGTTACGATTTTAATGGAAACCCTAACAGTTTGTATGCGATTCAAAATAGAGAAGTTGAAAGAAATATGGCTGCTGCCGATTATTTTAGAGCTAACCCACACCGTTTACAACTGGGAAATGTTGGTTTAGAAATATTAAAAGAAAATGGTGCACTTGCAAAACCTGAGGATTTAAAAAACATAAATCAAGAACTAAATTTATGGACTGGTAAAATTGAAAGTCGTTTTACTGTAGAAGGTGTCCCTGTAAAAGTTATTACTTACGGAAACTCTAAAACAGATGGTATTGCTACAAAAATTGAATCTCCCCTATTACAAGAAAAACGCATTAAAGTAAAATTACGATTTCCATATCCAACAAATCAATTTGCAGATCGAGGTGTAAATTACTCAAATAGTGATATGCATCAAACCAATGTAGACAAAAAAGAATCAGGCAAAGATTTTGTTTTTAATAGAACTTTAGATAATGACACCTATTTTGTTGAAGCTAATTTTAACACCAAAGCAACGGTAACAAAAATTGAAGATCATTATTATACGCTATTACCAGATGCTGAAAATAGCTTTGAAGTTGCAGTTAATTTTTATCAAAATAAAGAACAGTACGTTTTAACATATAATGAAACCGAAGAAAATAGCATCACAGCATGGGAAACATTTTGGCAATCTGGAGGCGCAGTAGATTTTTCTGAATGTACAGATTCAAGAGCTTTCGAACTTGAAAGACGTGTAGTACTATCACAATATCTAACACGTGCTCAGTGTGCAGGAAACTATCCAGTGCAAGAAACAGGATTAACCTATAATAGTTGGTATGGCAAACCGCACATGGAAATGTATTGGTGGCATGCAGCTCATTATCCGTTATGGGGCAGAACACCTTTACTAGAAAATAGCATGGGTTGGTATTTTTCTGCTTACGATAATGCTAAACTAATTGCAGAAAGACAAGGTTATAAAGGCGTGCGTTGGCAAAAAATGACCGATCATGATGCTGGTGAAGCACCATCAAATGTTGGGTCGTTTTTAATATGGCAACAACCTCATGTTATTTATTTAGCTGAAATGATATACCGTAACAATCCTTCAAAAGAAAATTTGGAAAAGTATCAAAAATTAATTTTTTCTACCGCAGAGTTTATGGCTTCATATCCAAATTATGATGCTGAAAATGACAGATATATTTTAGGAAAAGGCGTTATTCCCGCTCAAGAATGTTTTAATAAATTAGAAACTTTTAATCCACCTTGGGAATTAGCATATTGGAAATGGGGATTACAAACAGCTCAAAAATGGCAAGAACGATTAGGTTTAGAACCTCAAAAAGATTGGCAAAAAATTATTGATAAATTGTCGCCAATGGCTCAAAAAGACGGTGTGTATTTAGTTGCCGAAAGTGTTCCTAATTCGTATGATTCTACTAGCGAGCATTTAATTGATCATCCTGCTGTATTAGGAGCTTTAAGTGCTTTACCACATAATAATTATGTCGATTTAGAAGTTATGAACAGAACATTTGATTTGGTAGATAAAGTTTGGACATGGAATCATACTTGGGGATGGGATTTTCCGCTTGAAGCTATGGCTGCAACACGTTTAAATAGACCTGAAGATGCGATTAAAGGGTTATTAAGAGATGAAATTACAAACACCTATTTGCCAAACGGACACAATTATCAAAATGAAAGACTTACATTATACTTACCAGGAAATGGAGGTATTCTTTCTGCTGTTGCTCTAATGTGTGCTGGTTATGATGGAAATACTATTACAAACCCTGGGTTTCCAAAAGATGGGACTTGGAATGTAAAATGGGAAGGCCTACACCCTATGCCTTAACAACAAATCACATATAATCATTAATCAAAAAGCTACTAAAAAGAGTAGCTTTTTTTAGATTTTATAGAAAACATTTATTTTAAATAAACGTATTAATTACATTTATTATTATATTTGCATAGAAAAGTTATATCAACTACATTAATAAAAATGAACAACGCACTAATTAAAAAAGTAAAAGACAGCTTTATTAATACATACAATTTAGAACCGATTATGGTTTTTTCTCCAGGTAGAATTAATATTATTGGTGAACATACTGATTATAACGATGGATTTGTCTTTCCTGCTGCAGTTAATAAAGGTATTGTTGCTGCGCTTCAAAAAAGTGATTCTAATACGTCTAAAGCAAGTGCATTAGATTTAGATGAAACTATTCAATTTTCAACTGAAACTATTAGTCCGTTAGAAAAAGAAAGTTGGGGAAATTATATATTAGGAGTCATTTCGGAAATTCAAAAAAAGGGATTACCGTTGATAATTTCAACATAACTTTTAGTGGAAACATTCCTGCAGGTTCTGGTATGTCATCATCTGCTGCTTTAGAAAACGCAGTTGTTTTTGGCTTGAATAAATTATTCGATTTAGGATTAACAAAAACTGAAATGATTATAATTTCACAAAAAGCTGAGCATAATTATGTAGGTGTTAATTGTGGTATTATGGATCAATATGCCAGCATGTTTGGTATAAAAAACCATGCCTTACTTTTGGATTGCAGAACCATTAAAGCAACACCTTTTGAAATTAATTTCGAAAAACATGAGCTTATGCTAATCAACACCAACGTAAAGCATAGCTTGTCTGATAGTGCTTATAACGATAGGCGTTCGGTTTGCGAAAAGGTATCAAGCATGTTAAACATTAAAGCTTTAAGAGATGCTACTGAAGCAGATTTAGAAAAAGTAAAAGATACTATTTCTAACGAAGATTTTCAAAAAGCACTTTTCGTTATTGAAGAAAACAAACGTGCAGAAAATGCTTCTAAAGCGATGACTGATGGTGATTTAAAAACATTAGGAGCTTTAATTTATAGCTCCCATGATGGCTTACAAAACCAATATAAAGTAAGCTGCGACGAGTTAGATTTTCTTGTACAACAAGCCAAAGAAAATCAAGATATATTAGGTGCGAGAATGATGGGTGGCGGTTTTGGTGGCTGCACCATAAATTTAATTGCAAAAACAGCTGTAGATCAATTTAAAACATCTGTTTCAAAAGCATATAAAGCAAAGTTTGATAAAGACTGTTCTATCTATTCTGTTGAGCTTTCAGATGGCACACATCTTATAAAATAATTAACAACGTATTTTCAAAAATCATGAATTCAGATTTACAAGATTATTCACATAAACGCTATAATATATTAACTGACGAATGGGTTTTAGTATCACCTCATCGCGCAAAAAGACCATGGCAAGGACAAAATGAAGCGGTTTCTAATGAAGTCAGACCATCACATGATGCGAGTTGTTATTTATGTGCTGGAAATACAAGAATTAATGGTGAAATAAATCCGGATTACAAAGATGTTTTTGTTTTTACGAATGATTTTGCAGCACTACAAACCGATTCAAAAACTTTTTCAGTAGATGATGGTTTATTAAAAGCACAAAGTGAACAAGGTATTTGTAAAGTGATTTGCTTTAGTCCAGACCACTCAAAAAGTTTAGCAGATATGGATGCTAAAGACATTGAAAAAGTAGTTTTCGCATGGCAAAACGAATACAAAACACTTAGCGAAAATGAACTTATAAATTACGTGCAAATTTTTGAAAACAAAGGTGCTGTTATGGGGTGTAGTAATCCGCACCCACACGGACAAATATGGAGTCAAACCACCTTACCTAACGAAGTTTATAAAAAAGACACACAACAATTAGCTTATTATAACAAAAACAAGAGCAGTCTTTTAGGAGATTACCTAAAACAGGAATTAGAAAAAAACGAACGTATTATTTTTGAAAACGATGCCTTTGTAGTGCTTATTCCATTTTGGGCAGTATGGCCTTTTGAAGCTATGATTGTACCTAAATCTCATAAAAGAAGTATTTTAGAATTAGAAAATAATGAATCCTATCTGTTTGCCGAAGCCATTTCGGTTTTAACAAAAGCCTACGATAAATTATTCAACACGTCGTTTCCGTATTCTAGCGGAATTCATCAAGCACCAACAAATGGAGAATCTAATAATCATTGGCACTGGCATATGAGTTTTTATCCACCTTTATTACGAAGTGCTACCGTTAAAAAATTCATGGTAGGCTACGAAATGTTTGGATCGCCACAACGAGATATTACTGCGGAAATTGCAGCTAAAATGATACGTGATTTGGTTTAACAATCCTACTTGTTTTTTCATTAAAATTTAACCGTCTTGTCGAAATGAGCTAAGATTCATACATCACAGTATTTAATGATGCAATTTTTTATATGTGTTCGAAATGACTTATAATATTTAATAAATTCCGAAGTGTTTCACTCGGATTGATGCCTTAAATTAATAAGCATCATACTAATTCATAATTTTAAAAGTTATATTTTTGATAATTCATACAAATAATACAACTAGTCAGTAATGAAGCGCCTCATATATTTAGTTTTTTCTATCGGATTTTTAATGCTTTGGAGTTCTTGCCGTAAAGATTTTGATTTTACACCAAGTACAGGACACTTAGAATTCTCCAAAGATACCGTGTATTTAGACACTGTATTTAATAAAATAAGTTCTAGCACCTATAATTTAAAAGTATATAACAGAAGTAATGATGATATTATTATTCCTTCAATAAAATTAAGCACTGGTGAAGCTTCTAGCTACCGATTAAATGTTGATGGATTAGCAGGAAAAAGCTTTGAAAATATTTCAATATTAGCAAAAGACAGTCTCTATATATTTATAGAAACTACTGTAGATACTAATAATTTCCCTAATACAGATGGTACTTTTTTAAATACAGATCAAATAGAATTTGACACCAATACAAACCTTCAAAAAGTAGAATTGGTAACGTTAATACAAGATGCTATTTTTATTTATCCAGATAGAGATAATACCACTAAAGTTATCGAAACACTAACACTTAATGTTGGTGGCGAAGTATTCGAAACCGATATAAATGGTCGCGAATTATTACCAAGTGAACTTACTTTTACAAACACAAAACCTTATGTTATATATGGTTTTGCTGCGGTTCCAAATAACGAAACTTTGACCATTGAAGCTGGTGCCCGTATTCATTTTCATGAAAACTCTGGCTTAATTGTTAACGAAGGCGCTTCACTTCACGTAAATGGTAGCTTAAGTACCGATCAAGATGTATTAGAAAACGAAGTTATTTTTGAAGGCGACCGCTTAGAACCTGAATTTTCTGATGCTCCTGGGCAATGGGGTACCATTTGGCTTTTTGAAGGCAGTATAAATAACAGCATAAATTACGCAACCATTAAAAATGCCATTGCTGGTATTTTATGCGATGGCAACCCCAACGACAATAACGATAAACTTACCATTACAAATTCGCAAATATATAACTCAAGTAGTTTTGGGATTTTAGGTAGAAACACCTCTATTACAGCAGAGAATGTAGTAATTAACAATAGCGGTCAAGCATCATTTGCAGGAACACTTGGAGGTAAATATAATTTTACACACAGTACCCTTGTAAATTATTGGGACAACGGCTTTAGACAATTCCCTTCTTTATTATTAAATAATTTTATTTTAGATGAAGAAAACAATGCAACACTAGCTGATTTAACCGAAGCTAATTTTAATAATTGCATTATTTATGGAAACGATAATCCTGAAATTTTGTTAGACGAACTAGAAGATGATAACGTTATTTTTAACTTTAAATTTACAAATTGCCTCATCCGTTTTAAAGATGATAATAACAATTTTACAGGTCCTAATTACGATTTAAATGACACCTCTAAATACGAAGGAAATATTTTTAATGAAGATCCTAATTTCCTTGATACTTCACTAAATAAATTGATGATTGGAGAAGAATCGGCAGCTATAAACAAAGGAAACGCAACATTTGCAACGCAAGTACCAGTTGATATTTTAAACGTAAATAGAACCGCTTCACCAGATTTAGGTGCTTACCAACATATTACATTTCCTGATGAGGAATAATTCATTTTTCCAAGCTTGAATTTGTCAGAAAAAAAACGACAACTTCGTTTAACATTAGATATGAAATATTAAAACGATTTCATATCATGTCGTTGTGCGCTATGCGAAAAATCTTGATTATTAACAATTTTATTTTTAACTTGTTACTTTTAGATATAACATATTCCAAGATATGAAAACAATATTATTAACGGTATCGATTTCTCTTTGGGTAACAGGTTTTACAATAGCTCAGCAGAATTCAGCAATAATAAATGATAAAGAAGTTATTTCCTGGCTAAAGCAAAACGCAGTTCCTATCAAAACCATTGAATCAGGAAATAGCTTCAAAGACCTAAAACTGCTAAAAAAAACATTGAAAGATGCTAAAATTGTTGCTTTGGGTGAGTCTACACACGGTACAAGTGAGTTTTTTAAAATGAAGCACCGGCTTATAGCCTTTCTCGTTAAGGAGATGGGCTTTACGCAATTTGCCATGGAAGCTCCAATTGCGTCTAGTGTGCCCATTAATGAATATATCTTATATGGTAAAGGTGATCTTTATTCTGTAGTTTCAGGTCAGAAATATGACGCCTGGGATATGGAGGAATTTGCAGATTTGATCGAATGGCTGAAAGATTACAATTCAAAGGTTCCCGATAATAAGAAAGTGCATTTTTTTGGATTGAGCATGGGATATAATGATATAGGAAGAGAAAGAACCATAGCATATTTAAGGAAAGTAGCCCCCGAAAAAATCCCAACAGTGGTTTCCCTTTTTCAGATTCTTGCCAAAGAAGAAGAAAAGGTATTTATCGCCCAAAAGGAAAGCGTAATGCTTCCTTTGTTAAAGCCTTATCAACAATTTCTGAGTGAATTTATAGCTGAAAAAGATAAGCTCATAGCCAATACTTCTATAACAGAATGGGAAACAATCTATCAATACCTCAAGGTGATGGAGCAGAGTATTTTGCAAGCAATAAAATCTCCCCAGTCATCTGTTACGACCATACAATCGAATAGAAATACATATATGGCGCTTAATTTACTGAATAAGATAGAACAGGAAACTACCGACGCAAAATATATTGTTTGGGCGCATGATTATCATATAGGTGTAGCTGGTAAAAATAAAATGGGATATCTGCTGAGAGAGAATTTTGGAAGTCAGTATTATTCAATGTCATTTGAGTGTTATAGGGGCAGTTTCCAGGCCATGGTTCTTAATCCTGATAAGAGTTTTGGTCCACTCAGAGCGGAAAACATATCTACTGAGGAAAAAAATATCGACTGGTATTTTTATCGTACAGGTTATGATAAACTGTTTGTTGATTTACGTGAGGCCCATAAAAACATGGATATGAACACCTGGATGGAAACTCCTCAAAAGAAGGTACAAGGTGGTTGGCCTTATGGTGGGAAAGGAGCAATAAAAGTAAAAGTTGTATTAAAGGACAGATACGATGGAATCTTATTTATTGAAGAATCTACTCCTACTCATCCAACAAAGGCTTTGAAAAGAAGAGGCACATTTGATAATTAAAAATGACTAATATTATTAAGCACATGTGCATAACAACATGTATAAACCATTGCTTGGTCTGTGCTCATCTGGAAAATTCCTGCGGAATTTTCACGTAGATTTGTACTTAAAATGGTTCGGCAATCACACGCAACGATTCATACACAAAAACGTTAAACGAACTAGAATACCCACATTAAAGATTAAGTCCCAATAGCTATTGACAGTGGTAAAAACAAAAAATCCCACTTAATAAAGCGGGATTTTTCAATTTAATATATGGTTTGTTTTAGCTTATACAAATAATGGTTTTCCTGCCATCATCGCATTTACTTTTACTTTAACAGCTTCTAAAACAGCTTCATCTTCAAAGTTATTAATAACTTCATCAATTAAATCGACTATCGCTATCATTTCTGCTTCTTTTAAACCTCTTGTTGTAATAGCAGCAGCTCCAATTCTAATTCCTGAGGTTACAAATGGTGATTTATCATCAAAAGGCACCATGTTTTTGTTTACAGTAATATCAGCTTTTACTAGAGCTTGTTCTGCATCTTTACCAGATAAATTTTTGTTACGTAAATCTATTAACATACAGTGGTTATCGGTTCCGCCAGAAATTATGTTATAATCTTTTGCAACTAATGCTTCAGCCAAAGCTGTTGCATTTTGTTTTACTTGTAATTGGTAATGTAAAAAATCATCAGTTAATGCTTCACCAAAAGCAATCGCTTTAGCTGCAATAATATGTTCTAATGGTCCACCTTGATTTCCAGGAAAAACAGCAGAATCTAATAAAGAAGACATTTTACGTAAGTTGCCATTTTTTAATGTAATACCAAATGGGTTATCAAAATCTTGTCCCATCATAATCATACCACCTCTAGGACCTCTTAAAGTCTTATGAGTTGTGGTTGTTACGATATGACAGTGAGGAAGCGGATCGTTTAAAATACCTTTAGCAATTAATCCTGCAGGATGTGAAATATCGGCCATTAAAATAGCACCAACACTATCTGCAATAATTCTAAAACGTTTAAAATCGATATCGCGAGAATAAGCCGAAGCACCAGCAATGATTAATTTTGGTTGCTCTTTTGTAGCTATCTCTTGTATTTTATCATAATTTAAAACACCAGTCTCCTGCTCTACTCCATAAAATACAGGATTGTAAAGTTTACCAGAAAAGTTTACTGGCGATCCGTGTGTTAAATGTCCGCCGTGAGACAAATCGAATCCTAATATTTTATCACCTGGCGTTAAACAAGCGTGATACACTGCTGTGTTTGCTTGACTTCCAGAGTGTGGCTGTACATTTACGTATGCCGCCCCAAACAATGCTTTTGCTCTATCTATAGCAATTTGCTCTACTTCATCAACCACTTCGCAGCCTCCATAATAGCGTTTACCTGGGTAACCTTCGGCATATTTGTTTGTTAATACCGATCCGGCAGCTTCCATAACTTGTTCGCTTACAAAATTCTCTGAAGCAATCAATTCAATTCCATGTAATTGGCGCTCCTTTTCAGCTTGTATAAGTTCAAAAATTTGTTCGTCGCGTTGCATATAAAATATAGTTCTAGTTAAATATTGCGCAAAAATAACAAATAGATTATTTATATTCATCAAAAAACATTTATTTACCTTTAAGTTTTCAACCATTTTATCAACGTTTGAAAGAATTCTATTTTTTAGGCTTTTTTTTCTGTTAAAATGAAAAAAATGTGTAGGTTTGAATATAATTCAACAAAATTTAAACTCTTTAAGTTATGCCGTTATCAGCTAACAATCCAGATAGAAAGTCGTGGTTACACGTAGATAAAAACTCCGATTTCCCAATTCAGAACATCCCATTTGGTGTGTTTTTAACTCGTGATGATATTATTACCATTGGAACACGTATTGGTGACACCGCTATAGATCTAGGCGCTTTACATCAATTAGGATACTTTGCTGGTATCCCATTAACTGATGATATTTTTCTTCAAGATACTTTAAACGATTTTATTGCAGATGGCCGTAAAACTTGGCGCGCTGTAAGAAATAGAATTTCTGAAATTTTTGATGCCGAAAACAAAACATTAAAAGAAAACACCAAACATAAAGAGATTGTATTATTTCGTTTAGATGAAATTGAAATGCAATTACCTGTACATATTGGTGATTATACCGATTTTTACTCAAGTAAAGAACATGCTACCAATGTAGGTACTATGTTTAGAGATCTAGATAATGCTTTATTACCAAACTGGTTACACATTCCTGTGGCGTATCATGGTAGGAGTTCTTCTATTATACCTTCGGGAATCCCTATACACAGACCACAAGGGCAAACCCTTCCTGGAGATGCAACCGAACCTGTATTTGGCCCAAGTAAATTAGTAGATTTCGAATTAGAAATGGCTTTTATAACCACAGATGCTAACGATTTAGGAGAACCTATTCCTATTGAAGAGGCAGAAGAATATATTTTTGGGTTGGTATTATTTAACGATTGGAGCGCCCGCGATATTCAAAAATGGGAATATGTTCCATTAGGACCATTTTTAGCTAAGAATTTTGCGTCTTCTATTTCACCTTGGATTGTAACTCTTGACGCTCTTGAACCCTACCGAGTTGAAGGTCCTAAACCAATTAAACCTCAACTTCCTTATTTACAATATAAAGGAAAGAAAAGCTATGATATTAATTTAGAAGTGGCTATTCAGCCAAATGGTGCAAAAGAAACTGTGGTTTGTCACTCTAATTTCAAACACATGTACTGGAATATGTCTCAACAATTAGCACATCATACGGTTAATGGTTGTCCTATAAATTCTGGAGATTTAATTGGTAGTGGCACTATTTCTGGTCCTACACCAGATTCTTACGGTTCTATGCTAGAATTATCATGGAAAGGTGAAAAACCTCTTAAAATGAAAGATGGTAGCGAACGCAAGTTCATTAATGATAACGATACTGTGATTATGCGTGGACATTGCGAAAAAGATGGTACCCGTATAGGCTTTGGTGAAGTTTCTACAAAATTATTGCCTGTTTATAAAAAGAAGTAAGATTTAACCTCTTTACTGATTTATACATTATTGTTTCATCGGATTTATTAGCATTTTATCCATATATTTTATATTTTGGCACCACTATTGAAATAGTAGACCAATAACAAAATATTTAACCTAAGAAATGAGTCTTTACAATTATTAATATCCAAAAAAATACGTAAAGACACACATCTGACAGTTAAAAATGATAAAATTTAAACAGATGAAAAAAATATTACTTTCTACAATAATTGCAATTTCATTAATAGCGTGTAGCACGAGTAAACAAATTGAAAAATCGCTAAGTTATGGTAATTACGATCAGGCGATAACGGATGCTATTAGTAAATTACGAACTAATAAGAATAAAAAAGGAAAAGCCGATTTTATTATCATGCTTCAAGAAGCATTTAACAAAGCGAATGAGCGTGATTTAAATGATGTGGATTTTCTTAAAAAAGATAACAATCCAGAAAATTATATTCGCATTTATGATATGTATGTTGGTTTAAACAACAGACAAGAGCGAATTAAACCATTACTTCCATTATATGTAAATGGTAAAAAGGTTGTTTTCAATTTAAAAAATTATGATAATCAAATTATAAATTACAAGAATAATGCTTCTGAGCAAATTTATATAAATGCCACAACACTATTAAAATCTACTAACAAATTAGATTATAGAGTGGCTTATGATGAATTAAAAGAAATTGAAAACATAAATCCAAATTATAAAGATGTGCGTCAACTTATGGAAAGTGCGCATATTAAAGGCACCGATTTTGTTTTGGTAGATATGATTAATGATACACAAAAGGTGATTCCGAAACGCTTAGAAGATGATTTATTGAATTTTAGTAGCTACGGACTTAATAATTTTTGGTCTGTTTATCATGGCACTCCAGAAGATAAAATCACTTATGATTATAATATGCGTGTTAATTTAAGAGACATTAATATTTCGCCTGAACAAATTAAAGAGCGTGAAATTATAAAAGAGAAACAAATTGTTGATGGATGGCAATATTTAGTTGGTGAAGATGGTCATGAAGTAAAAGACAGCCTTGGCAATAGTATTAAAGTAGATAAATTGAAAACCGTAAGATGTACCTATTACGAGTTTAAACAGTTTAAAGCGACACAAATTACAGGTAATGTAGAATACTTGAATACAAAAACCAACCAATTGGTAGACGCCTTTCCTATTACGAGTGAGTTTGTTTTTGAACATATTTATGCCAACTCAAGAGGAGATCGTCGTGCTTTAGACAACAGCCTATTACACTTTTTAGAAAAACGTGCTGTTCCCTTCCCTAGCGAAGAACAAATGATTTATGACACAGGTGAAGATTTAAAGCTACAACTTAAGAATATTATTAATTCTTATGCATTATAAAAAACAAAAACTCCCAAATATTAATTTGGGAGTTTTTGTTTGTATTTATTTCTTGATAAATTACTTAATATTCTTAAAGAAAACCTAGTAATTCTCTTTATGTGATTTCTCTTATCGCCCAAATGACTTACAACTACATTTGAAACTTTCTATCCTCAATTACTAACATAACAGGTTCTTGATTATATGTGATATACAAAGAGCTACTAATCTCCACTTTGTTGCAAAAAGTCTGGAAAACCAGTTTCTGTCCATTCAACAACACGAGCTCGAGTTGCACGATTAGGATCTGATAATTCATTACCTATAATCTCTTTATAATCGCGAGCGTGATAAATTAAAATCACGGTTTCTCCATCTTCGGAAGTCGTAAAAGAATTATGCCCTGGACCAAATCTTTTTACTTCTTCATTTGTAGAAAAAACAGGTGCTGGAGATTTATACCAGTTAGACGCTTCTAATAAATTAGCCCCTTCATCTATAGATAATAATCCTATGCAATAATTATGGTTGGTAGCGCTAGCAGAATAAGTTACAAACACTTTTCCGTTTCTTTTTATAACTGCTGGCCCTTCATTAACATTATACTTTATTTTTTCCCAGCTAAAGTCTGGCTCTGTTAAAACTACTTCAGGACCTTTTAAAGTGGTAGGGTTTTCCATTTCTGAAATTAGCAATCCTGTACCATGCTTCTTTTCTGAAAGATTTTGTGCCCAAATTAAATATCGTTTGCCATTATGCTCAAATGTTGTAGCATCTAATGAAAACGAATCGCGTTGCGTTTTTATCTGGCCTTCTTCCTTCCACTCGCCTTCCATTGGGTTTTCGGAATCATTTGATAGCACCCACATTCTAATATTCCAAATGTTTTCAGCTTCACCAGCGGCAAAATAAATATACCATGTACCATCTATTTTATGTAATTCTGGCGCCCAAATATGATGCCCCATAACACCAGATTTATGCTTAAACCAGACGTTTTTTTCTTCGGCAGATTTTAAACCATTTATACTATTTGCTTTTCTAATGACTATTTTATCATATTCAGGAACTGACGCTATTAAATAATAAATCCCATCATCCGTTTTATAAACCCAAGGATCGGCACGTTCCTCTGCAATAGGGTTTTCAAATTCAATAGTTTGAGAAAAAATAGTATTGCTAATAGACATTACTGTAGCGAAAACAAAAAAGCGTAATACGTTCATTTTTAAAATTTATTTATAATAATTGTAAATATAACAATCAATATGATTTTTCACTCTTATCTGAAACTTTAAATATTGATATAATTAATTAAAAAAATCTCCAGAAATAATTTGCTCTAAATCTGTAACTCTATGATTATAAATATAAACCCAAGTTTTAAGAGTTAAACCATTATCAAGATAAGCTGTAACTGTATCTTTTTTATATAAATTAGGCTTAGGATAATTTTCTCCAATACCTTCATAATCATCTAAAACTTTAAAAACAGTTTCAGAATTGATTAATTTAAAAACAGAACCATATACCTTATCTAAAGCATTAGAACTTATAATAGCTCCAGGGAACCAAGACACCTTATAAAGCTTTCCATGAAAATAACCTTTTGCTACAAGTATGGCATGTTTAGACAAAAACTTAGACATATCATTATCTATATCCTTCTGTAAGGTACCGTAAACAAATAAGTAATCTGAAGTCTCCATGATATCAGTCAGAAAAACAACTTCTATTTATTAACAGCAATCCAATTATCAATTTTATTTTCCAATAATTGTAGTGGAATACAACCTGTTTCTAATACTTGATTATGAAATTCACGTATATCAAACTTATCACCTAAAGCTTTAATAGCCCTTTCTCTTAATTCGATTAACTTTAACTGACCAATTTTATAGGATAAAGCCTGACCAGGATTTGCCATATAACGTTCAATTTCACTTATAATACTTGCTTCTTCTTCAGCTTCATTTTCTAATGAGTATTGTATAGCCTGCTCGCGTGTCCAACCTTTAGTATGCAAACCTGTATCAACTACTAATCTAATAGCCCTATGGATTTCGCTACTCAACATTCCGAAATATTGATATGGATCTTTATACAAACCTAATTCTTCTCCCATCCTTTCTGTGTAAAGTGCCCAACCTTCACCATAAGCACTATACCATAATGTTTTTCTAAAAGCAGGCAACTCTTCATTTTCTTGGGCCAATGAGACTTGAAAATGATGCCCAGGTATAGCTTCGTGCAAAAACAAATCTTCTTTATCAAAAACATTATAAGTTTCAACATCTGGAATTGGTGTATAAAAAATTCCTGGTCGTGTTCCATCTAAAGACCCTGAATTGTAATTCGCAGCTGCCGATTTTTCTCTAAATGGTTCTGTTCTTCTAACTTCAAAAGGTGTTTTTGGTTGTTTCCCAAAAAGTTTGTCTAGTTGCGGTTTCATTTCATTGTGAATGCTATCATAAAAAGCTATTACCTGAGAACGTTCTCTAAAAGGCATTAAATCTTTATTTGTTCTTACATAATCAAAAAAAGCATTTAGATCACCTTTAAACTCAACTTTTTCCTTAATAGCGTTCATCTCACTTCTAATACGAGCCACTTCATTTAAACCAAGTTGATGGATTTCATCTGCAGTCATATTAGTAGTAGTATATTTCTTTATTTGATGCGAATAATATCTATCTCCTAGAGGCGTAGAGGCAGCTATACCAAAATCTTCAACTCCTGCAGGCAAATATTCATCCTTTAAAAATGTAACCATTTCTGCATGTGCTGGTATAATTTTATTGGCAACCATATTTTTATAAGCCTTGGTAAGTTTGTCTCGCTCTTCTTGGGTAAACGAATCTGGAAATAAATTAACTGGCGAATAATATAAGTTGTTTTCTACATCTCCAATTACCAATACTTCAAATTGTGGAATTACTTTTTCGATTAAAGATTTAGGCAATACGTAACCTGTTTGTATACCTTTTTTCATGTTAGCTTTTGCTGAAACAAGCCAAACTAAATAAGCATCAACACGTTTTAACCAATTGTTATAATCTTCAACGGTATTAAATGGTTGTGAAGTAGTACCACTAGCCCATTGATTAAAATCTAAATTTGCTGACCATATTTGGTCTATAGGCATTATTTTTTTTTGAAAAGTAAGAGCTTCCAAATTTATATCACATTCCCATAACAATACAGATTTACTCATTTTTTCAGTATCGTTTAATAGGGAATCTGGTATTGCAAACAACTCATTTTTATACTTAGTATAACAAGCTTTTACTTTATTATTGAATTCGTCAGATAAAGAATTAGGGTATTCATCGTTATAGCCATCAATGCCAGCGTTAGTAGCTTTTTCTGGGTATAATTCATAACTATCTTTACTAAAATTATAAAGTAGTGTATTAAACTTTTCTTTGATTAAATCTGATTTATTTTCAGTTTCTTGTTTGCATGAAACCAAAATGAATAAAACAAAACAGAATGAAAGTGATTTTTTCATAAGTTATTTATAATTAATTCTAGTAAATATACGTAGATATTAACTATTACCAAATCATGAATGAAATGTTACTTATTTAAACAAATCGAGTTAAATCAATCTCATTAATACTACCATGCGAAGCATGATTAATAACAACCCCATTTTTAATTATTAATAATTGTGGAGATTCATGCATAACTTGAAATTTATATTCGACTTCGTTAGACACATCTCGGTATTTCAACAAATCTAAAAAATATAAATCTAGGTCTTCTTCTTCCAAATCATAAGCATCTACAAACTGATTTACAACCATTCTACTAATTCCGCAACGAGTAGAATGCTTAAAAACAACTTGAGTTTTTATACTCGATTTTTCTTTTATATCATCTAATTGAGATAGTGCATTTAAAGCAATCCAAGGCAAAACCTTTTCTTCTTTATTTTCAATTGTACTACCAAATATTTTATTTATTAATCCCATGATGTAAAAGTCGGATAATGTTCAGAATCTTACAAACTTATTTTTTTACGAATTTATGTGTAGATAATTTACCATCATTAAACTTAAGGCTTAAAAAATAAATACCTTGTTTTAGAAATGATGTATTAAATTCAAGGCTTCTATTATTTATGGTATAATCTTGTTTAAAAACCAAACGGCCACTAACATCTATTATCTGTAATTCCATATCAGCATTAGAATAATTTTCCATAAGTACATTCAATCTATCGCTTACAGGATTAGGATATAATTTTATTTTCGAAGTAGAAATATCATTGGTTACAGACAAAGCACCTTGCTGATAAACCCTAATGTAGTCAATTTCCATGGTGTCATTATTAAACCCACTATCAATATTTCCGCCTAAACTTCCTCCCATAGCCACATTAAGTAATATAAAAAACTCCTGATTAAAAGGCTCTACAGTAGGCATTTCATTTATTAAATTGTTATCCATATAGATCTTCATTGACGTAGCATTCCATTCTAATACGTAATCATGAAAATTTTGAGATGTATCAATATTATTTGCCTGTATACTTTTACTATTAAGCATGTATCCTTCTCCATTATTCCAATGCCATGTTCCTAAAATTTCTGTTTTTGCTACATTAGGCTCCATAATATCTATTTCACCACACCATGGCCAACCAGTAGTTCCAAATCCTTGGTTATCCCAATAAGCTCCATCTTCATTAATATTCTTTCCTAACAACCAAATAGCAGGCCAGGTACCAGAAACTGATGGCAATTTAGCACGAACTTCAATTCTTCCATATTTAAAAGCAAATTTAGAGTTCAGTCTCGCTGATGTATATTGTTTTGTAACATTTTGGTCTGTAAAAGATTCTCTTATAGCTTTTATTTTTAGTGTTCCATTATCTGTATAAGAGTTCACCTCTCTATTAGTATAATGCTGCTGTTCTCCATTTGCCCAACTATTTCCAGCTATAAATTTAGTTTGGTGAAACCATTTCGTGTTATCTACCGCTCCTGTATCATTAAACTCATCAAACCAAACTAATTTATCATAAGTAAAATCCTCATTTATCGAACTATCATTATAAAAATCATCTATATAAGCTAAAACATGGTCTGTGTTATTTTCTCCATTAATTTGAATAACAACTCTATTTAAATCATTACGCTGGTTTGGAGGCAGTGAATTACTATTTAAATTAATGTATGAATCATTTTTAAAATCAAAAGTTAATTCTTGCCATTCATCTATTTTAATAGGTTTTATAATTTCCGTTTGTGTAGTCCAAGCTTCCGCTAAGTCAACATTTTGAAGTTTCAAAGACACCTGACTTGTCTGGTTTCCTGTTAAATTAATTGAAGAAACATAAATTTTAAAAACAAAAACATTTCTATTAGCCATATCAAGATTAATAGGATTATCAAATCTTACATTTGCATATTTACCGCCTCTATCTTCATACTTTAATACTTTATTAGACGCATTAATTCCCTGCTTATGGGGGTTAATAAAATTAGTATTAATAATACAATCATCACCATACCATGATGATATTGTTCCACTGCCCTCAAAATCATCTTGAATAACTTGAGCTTCAATTGAAGAAATAAATAACACTAACAGAAGCAGAGAAAAAATACGCATAAATTACATGAATTAGTCAGAGCAAAGCTAGAGTCTTTTATTATAAACAACTAAAATTCAACCTATACATAAACCATACATAGAAATTATAATCTATACAGAGAAAAACAAGAAGTGACATAAAGTCATTAAAAACAAGACGTTAGAAGACATTTTGTCTTTGTATTGGTGTTGGTAAGATTATTGTCCTAAACCTCATGTAAAAACAAATTAATAATAACATAAAGATTCCTTCTTAGGAGGGAATGATAAAAAAATATATCCAGATGAACTTGAATAATTATACAATTAAATCGCAAGAAGCCATACAGCAAGCACAACAAATTGCTCAAGGCTATGGACACCAACAAATAGAAAATGAACATATTTTTAAAGGTATTTTTGAAGTTGATGAAAACGTTCTTCCATTCATTTTAAAAAAATTGAATGTAAACATAGCTATTCTAAAACAGGCTTTAGACAAACAATTAGAAAGTTTTTCTAAAGTAACGGGTAGTGAACTCATGCTATCTCGTGAAGCTGGGAAAACACTTAACGAAGCAGCTATCATTACTAAGAAAATGAAAGATGATTATATATCTATTGAGCATTTAATCTTGGCTGTTTTTAAATCGAATAGCAAAATAGCTCAGATGTTAAAAGATCAAAGCATCACAGAAAAAACACTTAAAGCTGCTATTGAAGAATTGCGTAAAGGCGAAAATGTAACCTCTCAAAGTCAAGAAGAAACTTATAATTCGCTTAATAAATATGCTAAAAACTTAAATCAGTTAGCTAAAGACGGTAAGCTAGATCCTGTTATTGGTCGTGATGAAGAAATACGCAGAATACTGCAAATATTATCTCGTAGAACCAAAAACAACCCGATTCTTGTTGGAGAACCTGGTACTGGTAAAACAGCTATTGCTGAAGGTTTAGCACACAGGATTGTTGATGGCGATATTCCTGAAAACTTAAAAGACAAGCAAATTTTCGCGCTTGATATGGGTGCTCTTATTGCTGGTGCTAAATACAAAGGTGAATTTGAAGAACGCCTAAAAGCTGTAATTAAAGAAGTTACCGATAGTGAAGGCGACATTGTACTCTTTATAGACGAAATTCACACCCTTGTTGGTGCCGGTGGCGGTCAAGGCGCTATGGATGCTGCAAACATTTTAAAACCTGCTCTAGCACGTGGTGAACTTCGAGCTATTGGAGCAACTACATTAGATGAATATCAAAAATACTTTGAAAAAGATAAAGCTTTAGAGCGTCGTTTTCAAAAGGTAATAGTTGATGAACCAGATACCGAAAGCGCTATTTCTATACTTCGAGGTATTAAAGAAAAGTACGAAACACACCATAAAGTTCGTATTAAAGACGAAGCTATTATTGGTGCGGTTGAATTATCACAACGGTATATCACCAACCGTTTTTTACCAGATAAAGCGATTGACTTAATGGATGAGGCGGCTTCTAAACTACGCATGGAAATAAATTCTAAACCAGAAGAATTGGATGTTATGGATAGAAAAATCATGCAGTTAGAAATCGAAATTGAAGCTATAAAAAGAGAAAAAGACGAAAGCAAATTAAAATCGCTTCGTTCCGATTTAGCTAATATAAAAGAAACCAGAAACGCCCTTAATGCTAAATGGAAATCTGAAAAAGAAGTCGTTGAAAATATTCAAAATACAAAACAGGATATTGAAAACTTCAAATTAGAAGCTGAAAAAGCAGAACGTGAAGGCGATTACGGTAAGGTAGCAGAATTACGTTATGGTAAAATTAAAGAAGCTCAAGAAGCACTTGAAGCATTTCAGACCACGCTTTCTAAACAACAAGCTAACAGCAATAGCTTAATAAAAGAAGAAGTGACTTATGATGATATAGCCGAGGTTGTTGCAAAATGGACGGGTATTCCTGTAACAAAAATGATTCAAAGCGAACGTGAAAAACTTCTAAAACTTGAAGATCAATTGCACAAACGTGTTGTAGGTCAAGAAGAAGCCATTGAGGCGGTTAGTGATGCTGTAAGAAGAAGTCGTGCAGGGTTACAAAATCCTCAAAAACCGATAGGAACCTTCCTGTTTTTAGGAACAACGGGAGTTGGTAAAACAGAACTCGCTAAAGCATTAGCTGAATATTTATTTGATGATGAAAGTGCTATGACACGTATTGATATGAGCGAATATCAAGAACGCCATGCAGTAAGTCGATTAATAGGAGCGCCTCCAGGGTATGTAGGTTATGATGAAGGTGGGCAACTAACAGAGGCCGTAAGACGCAAACCTTACTCTGTAGTGCTTTTAGATGAAATTGAAAAAGCGCACCCTGATACTTTTAATATTCTATTACAAGTATTAGATGAAGGCCATTTAACGGATAATAAAGGACGTGTTGCCGACTTTAAAAACACCATTATCATAATGACCTCTAACATAGGAAGTACCATTATTCAAGATCGTTTTGATGCAACTAAAGATATAGACTCTGCAATAGAAGCTGCAAAAATTGATGTATTAGCGCTATTAAAACAAAGTGTTAGACCCGAATTTTTAAACCGTATTGACGATACCATTATGTTTACACCATTAAATAAAGAAAATATAACTGCTATTGTTGGTTTGCAATTAAAAGGTATTACCAAAATGATTGCAGAACAGGGTATCACTTTTGATGCAACACCACAAGCTATAGAGTATTTAGCAAACAAAGGTTACAATCCAGAATACGGTGCGCGACCAGTAAAACGAGTCATTCAAAAAGAAGTATTAAATGCTCTGAGCAAAGAAATATTAGCTGGTAAAGTCACAACAGATAGTATTATTTTATTAGATGCCTTTGATGATCAATTAGTATTTAGAAACCAAGGGGACTTGGTAACTGATGATATTTAAAAAAAATGATATCATGTTGTAACAATTCAACATGAATATCGTCTTATAATTGGTTGGTTAGTGAAGAGCAGCATGAATCTCGTAATGAGATAATTGTTGCTTTTTTTTATTTACCAAAACAAAATATACCGATTGGTATATTTTTTATATATTTGTACTATTATGACAACAAAAGCAGCATTAACATCGCAACATATTATTGAAGTTTCAGCACCTATTTTTAATAAGAACGGTTATGCTGCAACTAGTATTAGTGATATTACCAAAGCAACAGGATTAACCAAAGGCGCTATTTATGGCAACTTTAAAAATAAAGAAGAATTGGCATATGCGTCATTTAAATTTATGGTTAAATCTTTAATGAAACCCCTAGCAGAGTATTTAGAATTAAGCGATTCTCCCATTCAAAAATTATTTTTAATAGCAGATTTTTATAGAAACTACTATCCTTTTAGTAAGCCATTAGGCGGCTGCCCAGTTTTAAATATTGGTGTTGATGCCAACAATAGTAATTCAGAATTACTTAAAAAAGTTAGAGATGTTGTACAACGTATTCAAGATCAGCTATGCAATATTATAGAAGATGGTATTGAAATTGGAGAAATATCAACCGAAATTAATGCTATGCAATATGCAAAACGCATAGACACCATGATACAAGGTGCTATTTTTATGACCTACACTATGGATGATGAATTATACATGAAAGACACCATGAATCAAATAGATCAATTAATACATAACGAATTAAAGATTTAATTCATTAAAAGCGAAAAAAAATATAATTCATGAATCAATTACCTAAAATACTAGCAAGTAAAACAAAAATTAGATTTCAAGATTGCGACCCTTTTAATCATTTAAATAATGGAAATTATACAAACTATTTTATGAATCATCGCGAAGATGCACTTATAGAAAATTACAATTTAGATATTTATAAAATAGCAAAAAAAGAAGGAAAAAGCTGGGTATCTAGTAGCAATCAAATTGCCTATTTAAAACCAGCACTTTTAATGGAAACGGTTATTATAGAGTCTCAATTAATTCATTATAACACTAGTGAAATACATGCAGAAATGCGTATGTATAATGAAGACAAAAGTCATTTAAAATCGGTTATTTGGTGTGGTTTTGTTCATTATAATCTACTGGAACAAAAGCGGGAAACACATACTGAAGATTTAATGACACTTTTTAAAAGTATAAATAGTCCAATTGACAGAAATATATTTGAAGAACGTATTAATCAATTAAAATCAAATCCGTTGATAAAACACAATTAATATTGTAACATTTTCATAATAAAACAGTTAGTAAAAACTGAGTATACCGTTCGTCTAATATATTAAGTTTTATTAAAAAATATAAAAAATTATTTATAGTTTAGCTACAATGTATGTCCCCAAAACTACATGTAAAAATTTTATAAACAACTTATTAATAGCATAATAAGACCCTAAAACCTACTTAAATGGATATATCACAGTATATAGACTATTCCCTATTAAAACCAACTGCAACTGAACGAGAAATTATTAACTTATGCAATGAAGCTAGTAAAAACAATTTTTATTCAGTTTGTATAAACAGTTCCTATGTTTCACTCGCAAATGAACTTTTAGAAAAAACAGATGTAAAAATATGTACTATTGTAGGCTTTCCACTTGGAGCAATGTCTACAACATCAAAAGTTTTTGAAGCAAAAAAAGCTATTGAGAATGGCGCCGATGAAATTGAAGTGGTAATAAATTTAGGACTTCTTAAAAGCAGAAATTATGTCTCTGTATTGAAAGACATTAGCGATGTAAAATTAGCAATAGGAAACACGCCTTTAAAAGTGATTATCGAAATTTCAGAATTAAATAAAAATGAAATTATAAAAGCTTGTGAAATTTCCTTAGACGCAAAAGTAGACTTCATAAAAACATCTACTGGATTTTCTAAAGGAGGTGCTACTTTAACAGCCGTTAAGATTATTAAGAAAACCATAAAAGACAATGCTAAAATAAAAGCTTATGGTGGTATTGATGATTTAGAAACAGCTTTAAAATTTATTGAAGCTGGTGCCGATAGAGTTGGTACTTCTACACCTATTAAAGACTTAACCAAACATAAAATAAACAAAAGCACCCAACTATACAAACAGTATTTGGCAGCACAAAAAATTAATGAAATCAATATGGAAATAAATTGAGTAACTAAAAAAAGTTACATCATTTAATTTAATCAAAAACAAAAGGGTAGAGAAAATCGATTGATTTTCTCTACCCTTTTATTTTGAAAGCCGTGAAAAATGTATAAAACCTAACAAAAGTCATAATTCAAACACAAAATAACCTTAACTTTATACATAATTTGCTGTCAAAATGAAACTTATTAATAAATACATAGATCATACTCTATTAAAGGCAACTGCTACAAAAAATGACATCATACAACTTTGTAACGAAGCAATTGAATATCAGTTTTATTCCGTCTGTGTTAATAGCTGTTATGTCACTTTAGCAAAACAAGTATTGCAAGACACTTCTATCAAAATTTGTAGTGTTATCGGGTTTCCTTTAGGAGCTATGAGCACAACGGCAAAAGTAGCAGAAACCAAACAAGCTATATTAGATGGTGCCGATGAAATTGATATGGTACTAAACATTGGCTTACTTAAAAGTAAAGATTTTGATGCTGTTTGGAAAGAGATTGAAACTATTAAAAATATTATACCACATCATACACTAAAAGTTATTTTAGAAACTTGCTACCTTGAAGATCTTGAGATTATAAAAGCTAGTGAATTGGCTTTACAAAGCGGTGCCGATTTTATTAAAACCTCTACTGGTTTTGGTACTGGAGGTGCATCAATTCATGATGTAAAACTTATGAAACACATTGCTAAAGACGAGGCAAAAATTAAAGCGTCAGGTGGTATAAAAAGTTTAAAAACAGCACTAGAATATATTAATTTAGGTGTTGACCGTATTGGCACGTCTTCTGGAATTGCTATTGTATCAGGAAACACATCCCTAGAAAAAGAATATTAATTATGAGTGTACACATAGAGGCAAAAAAAGGAGATATTGCAGAAACCATTTTATTACCTGGAGATCCATTAAGAGCGAAATGGATTGCTGAAACTTTTTTTGAAAATCCTGTTTGTTTTAATAAAATAAGAGGTATGTATGGTTATACTGGAACATATAAAAATAAACCTATTTCTGTAATGGGTACAGGTATGGGCGTACCTAGTATTTCTATTTATGCCCATGAACTTATAAACGAATACGGCGTAAAAAACTTAATTAGAGTTGGTAGTGCTGGCTCTTACCAAAAGCACGTTAAAATTAGAGATATTGTTTTGGCAATGGCTGCTTCTTCAAATTCTGGTGTCAATGAACTTCGCTTTGGTGGTGCCGATTATGCTCCTACTGCTAATTTTGAACTGTTTCAAAAGGCTGTTGATGCTGCAAAAACTAAAAACATCCCTATAAAAGCTGGTAATATTTTTACATCAGATGAGTTTTACGCAGACGATTTTGAATCCTACAAAAAATGGTCGAAATTCGGTGTTCTTTGTGTTGAAATGGAAACAGCTGGTTTATATACCGTTGCTGCAAAACATCATGTTAATGCTTTAAGTATTTTAACCATTTCTGATTCACTAGTAACAGGTGAAAGAACAACGAGTAAAGAAAGAGAAACCACTTTTAAAGACATGATTGAAATTGCTTTAGAATTGGCTTAGTATTTCAAGGTTTTGAGTCAATTTTGACACAAGGAGAAATCACATAAAATAATGAAAGGGTTTGGAAAACGTTATGAGATATCTCAATCGCACCTCATTTTGACATGACAAACTGGTTATTTTTAGTATTCCTGAGTCATTTCGAACGCATGTGAGAAATCACATAAAGTAACTCTAAATCAAACCAACTTAAACAAAATAGATTGTCCAGTAAACTTTTGAGACAACACATTAATTGCTGATTCTTTTAGTTGAAGTACTCTAGGGTAACCACCTGTGGTTTGGCAATCTCGCATCAATACAATTAATTTTCCCGAAGGTGTTAATTGCACGCTACCAGGAAGTACAGATGAAGTAATAATAGGTTTTAAATTGTTTTTTAAAGTCGCTTCTAATTGATATGCCATTCTATTGTTATCTTTTGAAATAGTATACGCATTTGCAAACAATTCTTTTTGTTGATCTTTTGAAAGCAAATCAAATTCTGGTCCTTTAAAAACATTTATAACTTCAGAATCATAATGAGATGCATTTACTTTTATTGATGCATGCGCACTAGCAACTCCAGTTAATACGTCTTCATGATCTAATTCGTCATCCTTATATAGCATAAACTGCGCTGTAATGCCTTTATACATACTTCGGCTTCGCATTACTTTTTCGGTCTTAAACCCACCTAAAACAGCCAAATAACACCTAAATCCTTTACTCAATTTACCAAATGATAATACATCTCCTGATTTAACTTGTATGGCTTTATTAAGCTTTATAGACCGTTTATTTAATTGTGGAGATATATCTGCACCCGAAATACAAATAGTTATAGCTTTAAAAAATTGAAGCGTTGGTCCCGTCATAGTAATTTCTATAACTGCTGCGTTAACATCATTACCTAACAAACTATTTGCCATAGATGCCGAAAGCACATCCATAACACCAGAATACGGCACACCATATTCTTGATAACCAAAACGTCCCATATCTTGAATGCTAGAATAAAACCCTGCTTTTAAAACCTTAATCATTTACAAGTTCATTTTCTAATTGATAAACACCCGCATCAACTAACATTTTAATCTTATTATGTTCTTTTAATGATACCGGTTTAAAAACAATCTTATCTCCTGCTTTTGCAAAACAAGGCAGTTCTAATTTCGGATTAAAAAATGCTACAGGCGTATTTCCTATAATATTCCAACCTCCTGGACTTACATTTGGATAGACACCAGTTTGCTGTCCGCCAATAGCAACAGCACCTTTTTCAATTTGCAATCGTGGAGTCGATTTTCTAGGTATATGTAGTGATTTATCTAAGCCTCCTAAATATAAAAACCCTGGTAAAAAACCAATAAAATATACGGTATAAACGGCTTCAGAATGATGCTTAATAATGGCTTCTTTTGACAGTTTTTTTTCTATAGAAATAGCGTCTAAATCAATTCCAAAAACAGGATCATAACACACAGGAATCGTCCACAACTTTGACACTATGTCATGTTCTAAATCACTAGATTTATATATCTTTTTTAAAAGATTTACTTCATTTTCGAAATTCCTACAAACCAAATCATAATTAATTAATAACGAGTTATATGTGTTTTTTACCTCAACAATAGATTTAACATTAAAATCATGAATAGCATCTTTAAACCGAATAATATCTTGCAAAACAGTTTCATCAATAACCGCTGGCCATTCTATTAAAATAGAACGCTCTCCAAACGGTTTATATGTAAGATTGAAAGTCACCTTTTTATCTAATTTTAACACCTTCTTTTTCTAAATTTATTCGCAACTTTTTAAGTAATGATACAGCATTAAAATTATCGCCATGCATACAAAATGTTTCGGCTTTTATAGGGACACTTTCTCCAGTTACGGCAATTACTTTTTGATTTAAAATCATACCATAAACATGTTTAAACATCACATCTGTATCGTGTATTAAAGCTTCTTTTTTTGTTCGTGAAACTAAGGATAAATCGGCATTATAATTTCTATCGGCAAAGGCTTCGTAAACAATAGGAATATTATTTTCAAGAGCTAAACTGGCAATAACCGATTGGAAAGGCACGTATAATTTTATAGGATCTACAAAACTTTTCATAACCTCTATAATAACCAAAGCTGCTTTTTTATCGACAGCTACCAAATTATAAAGTGCACCATGAGGTTTTACATGATGCAAGGTTATATGCTCTTCTCTAAGAATACTTAGCAAATCTTCTATTTGATGCTTTAACGTAGCAAATAAAGCTGTGCAAGACATATCCATCTTTACTCTACCAAAATTTTCTTTATCAGGAAACGAAGGATGCGCACCTATTTTAACTCGATGCTGTTTTGCTAATTTAACAACAGACCGCATTGTTACATTATCTCCAGCATGACCGCCACAGGCAATATTACAAGATGATACCAAAGGCATTAACTGAGACTCGTTACCAACGCCCTCGCCTACATCAACATTTATATCTATTGAAAAGTTATTCACTATTACAAATTTAAACTAAACACATTTTTTAATGTTATTACAGCAAGTAATATACTAATTCCTAGAATTAAAACGCTTAAAATGTTTTGTTTGGTTTATTAGCTATAAATTATATATGATTAAAACCTTAAATGAGTAGTTCCTGCTATTCTCTAATTTTTATTAATTAAATATGTATATTAACATAACTTTAAATCAGCAAACCATGAAAGCCTTATTATCAATTCTAGTCGTTTTTATGTTGTTTAACTGTACAAACGATCAAATTTTAGAAAAGGCTAAAGAACTCACCAGAGATAAAAACTATAAAGTAGGTTTAACTACTCTATGTGAGAGTAACATTGACATTAAATGGGTTTGTGTTTCAAAAACTGAATTTGAAAGACTTCATGCGTTACCCGTATCCTGTAATACTGTTTTAATAACTTCTTTAGAAGGCAATAAATATTCAGGGATAATAAATGACTTAAATTCTGATGAAAGTACTTGTTTAAGATAAGTATTCAAAATGTTTTCAATGTAAACATTTAATTGAAAATTGCTTGATTATTTCACTAATCTAGCTTTACCTCAAATTAAAATATACGGCTAAACCTTATATTATTTTACTCTTACCGCAACTAGTTACAAACTATCGGTAGCGGTGTTGTTATTTAATTAATAACGTTTTTTTTAACTAAGTGACCATTAACATCTCTTTTTGGTTTCATACCTAAACAACACCGACAAAAACCATATTTATCATTACATCTGTGTGTAGCAATGTGACAATGCTCTGTAAAATCATCAAATTTAAATTTAATATCACTAATACTATCATAATAATCACAACACCCTTTTTTCATTATAACAATCCCTTCTGATTCAAAACGACTACCATTTGAACTAATTTTAAATTCTTGAATTTGAGATTCAAATGCTAAACGCAATAATTGATTAATAGATTCTGTATCACCACCCTCTTCTCTTTTAAAGTGAGCCATTGAATAATATAATAAATAATTGTTTCTATAAAACAATTCTTCATTTTCATCGTGACCAAAATTATCACCATTCTTTATTAAAGCATTATTGAACAACAACCATAAATAATCGTGAAATAAAACACCGTTATTTATTCTCCATTTTTTATAATAATCTGTTAATTCATCATTAGAAAAAAAGGCTGTTAAAATTGGATTTTTATCAATAAAACTTTCAATATTTTCTAGTGTATATTTTATCATAAACAATATTCTTTTAATTCAGCTCACATTGTATTACATATATGATGTACAAATAAAAAATCACATTCAGTTAATTTGTCTTTTAGTGATTGGGTTATATAAAAAGTTTGCTATTATTTGATATAAACCTCTCTCAGCTACAACTAGTTTGCAACTAGCGGTAATTCTATAGATACTAAGAGATTCCTGCCTTCGCAGGAATTTGTTAACCCAACCACCCTTCACGATCCAAACTTCGATACTGAATAGCCTCACTAATATGCGAACCATTAATGGCTTCTATACCTTCTAAATCGGCAATCGTTCTAGAAACTTTAAGTATTCTATCGTAAGCACGCGCCGATAAATTTAAACGTTCCATAGCGGTTTTTAAAAGTTGTTTTGAATTTTCATCTAAAACACAATGTTTACGTATTTGCTTGGTATTCATTTGTGCATTATAATGTACAGTATCAGACGCTTTAAAGCGATCTGTTTGAATTTCTCTAGCTTTAGTAACACGCTTTCTAATCTCTACTGAAGTTTCACTTTTTCGTTCTTCTGATAGTTTTTCAAAAGGCACAGGTGTGACTTCAATATGAATATCTATGCGGTCTAATAACGGTCCCGAAATTTTACTTAAATACCGTTGCATTTCAGCAGGACTTGAGGTTACGGGTGCATTCGGGTCATTAAAATAACCACCAGGACTCGGGTTCATACTCGCTACCAACATAAACGACGATGGATACGTAACCGTAAACTTCGCTCTTGAAATCGTAACCTCTCTATCTTCTAAGGGTTGGCGCATCACTTCTAAAACCTCTCGCTTAAATTCAGGGAGTTCATCTAAAAACAATACCCCATTATGTGATAAGGATATTTCACCTGGTTGCGGATAACTACCACCTCCGACTAAAGCGACATTCGAAATTGTATGATGTGGGCTTCTAAACGGACGCTGTGCCATTAATCCAGTATCTTTTACACGACCTACTACAGAATGTATTTTTGTGGTTTCTAAAGCTTCGTGTAAAGTCATAGGCGGCAAAATACTCGGCAAACGTTTTGCTAACATGGTTTTTCCTGCTCCTGGAGGTCCTATTAAAATAATGTTATGTCCGCCAGAAGCTGCAATTTCCATACAGCGTTTTATACCTTCTTGTCCTTTCACATCGGAAAAATCGAATTCTGGGAAGTCTAGATTTTTTTCAAACTCTTCTCGTGTATTTATTATAGTTTGCTCTAAGGGTTCTCCTTTATCAAAAAAATTGATGACTTGTTCTATATTTTCTACACCATAAACTTCAAGATTATCAACTATGGCTGCTTCCTTAGCATTTTGAGCTGGTAGAATAAAACCTTTAAAACCTTCTTCTCTAGCTTTAACTGCAATGGGTAAAGCGCCTTTTATGGGCTGCAAACCGCCATCTAATGAGAGTTCTCCCATTATTAAATACTTATCTAATTCTTCTGCTTTAATTTGATTAGTCGAAGCTAGAATTCCGACAGCCAGTGTTAAATCGTATGCAGAGCCTTCTTTACGCAAATCTGCAGGCGACATATTAATTATAATCTTTTTTCCTGGGATTCTATAGCCATTATTTTGAAGCGCAGCAGCAATTCTAAAATTACTCTCTTTAATAGCATTATCAGGCAAACCAACCAAGTGATAGCCTACGCCTTTATCCACATTAACTTCAACTACAACGGTTGAAGCCTCTACACCGAATACGGCGCTAGCAAAAACTTTTTTAAGCATATTCTTTCTTTATTGCCTTAAATGTAAGAAATGTATTTTAAATATTACTAGCTCATATTGAACAAACCTCTAAATTGAATAATGATTTTAGCAATGCACAAAAAATATTGTTTTATAATTAAGTCCTTAATTACTACATTGCGTTAACAATGAAAAAAAAAGATTACCATAAAAGACGTAGCAAATAAGCTAAATGTTACAACTTCTACAGTTTCCAGAGCACTTAATGACCATCATAGTATAAGTGATAAAACAAAAATACTGGTTAGAAAAACTGCCGAGGAATTAAACTATTCGCCTAATAAAGTAGCAGCTAGCTTAAGAAGTGGAAAAGGAAACTCTATTGGTGTTATTGTTCCTAAAATTGACAGTAACTTTATGTCAAGCTGTATTTCGGGTATTGAAAGTGTTGCTTACCCTGCAGGCTACAATCTTATAATTTGCCAGTCTAATGAAACATATAAAAGAGAAATTCATAACATTCAAACATTAATTGATAGCCAAGTATCTGGTATTCTCATGTCTCTATCAAATGAAACAAAAGACTCCAATCATTTACAAAAAATTATAGATAAAAACACCCCTTTAGTTATGTTTGATAGGATAGCTGATGACCTAGATGTAGATTTTGTAGTAAATGACGATTATACCGCAACAAAAAAAACGATTAAACATCTAGTAAATCAAGGCTACAAAAAAATTGCATATATAGGTGCTGCTAGCCATATTTATGTATATAAAAATAGGCTAAATGGATACCTTGACAGTTTAAAAGAGTTTAACTTAGAAAGCAACGACGCATGGATTGTTACAAATATTAACTCTCAAGAAGAAGCGTTTGAAGTAACTAAAAAAATGTTTAAATCTAAATACAAGAATAATTGTCCTGATGCCTTTTTCTGTACAAGTGATATTAATGCACTAGGAACCATGCTTGCACTAGAAGAAATGGGGCTAAAAATACCTGAAGATGTTGGCGTTATTGGATATGCAAACGATCAGTTTTCTCGTATAATTAAACCATCCTTATCGTCTATTGAACAACATCCTAAAGACTTAGGAGAAAACTCAGCCAAAATTCTGCTTGATTTACTTAAACAGAAAAACCCTTTTACAAAAGTTCATAAAAGGGTCATAATAACACCAGATTTAATTATAAGACAATCTTCTAACAGAAAACTTTAATGGCTTTTATTTTCTAATAAATACTTCATACCAAGTTCTAAGCCTGATAGTTCTGCCAATCCTTTTACACGTCCGATTAATGGGTATCCCGGATTTGACTCTCTTTCAAAATCATTTAAAATTTTATGTCCGTGATCTGGACGCATTGGTATATTAAAGTCTAACCTGCCATTTTGTTTTCTATTAATTTGCTCTTCAACAATAGCCTTCATAAGACTTGTTATAGAACCTTCTAAATGATTCGTTTCATAAAAATCACCATTACTTAATAGTTTGGTACTTCTTAAATGAAGAAAATGTACGCGACTTGCGTGTTTTTTAAAAATTGAAGACAAATTATTATCTGTTCTAGCTCCAAGTGATCCTGAGCAAAATGTAATCCCATTATTTAATGATGGACACGCTTTTGCTAACCATTCAAAATCCTCATCACAACTAACAATTCTTGGTAAACCTAACAATGGAAACGGAGGATCGTCTGGGTGAACCGCTAAACAAACACCAGATTCTTCGGCAACCTCGATAACTTCATTTAAAAAATAAGAAAAATTTTCTCTTAATTTATTTTTATCAATGCCATTATATGCTGCCAATAATTCATTAAAAATATTAAGATAGTTTTTCTCGCCTTCTTTTACAGCTCCATCAATAAAAGACTGGGTTTTAACAATAATATTATAACCTAATTTATCTTTTTCTTCTTCTGAAATGCTATCAAAAATAATTTTAGCCTCCTTTATTTCCTGCTCGGTATAATCTTTTTCTGCATTAGGGCGTTTTAATAAAAACAAATCGAATGCTGAAAATAAATTTTTATCAAAATACATGGCTTCAGCACCATTTTCTAAAACATATTGAATATTTGTTCTAGCCCAATCTAAAACGGGCATAAAATTGTAGCATATAATTTTAACACCACAAACACCTAAATTTTTAATGCTTTGTTTATAATTAGCAATGAGTTTTTCTCTATTAGGGCTACCCTTCTTTATATCTTCATGAACAGGTAAACTTTCTACAACATCCCAAGTTAGTCCATGAGATTCAATGTTATTTTTAGTTTTTAAAATTTCGTCTACACTCCAAACTTCACCATTAGGGATATGATGCAATGCCGTAACTATCCCTGTGGCTCCAGTTTGAGCTATTTCTTTTAATGATATTGGATCTTTTTCCCCAAACCATCTTAGTGTTTTAGTTAATTCCATTTATATTCTAAAATTTTAAACACCACTAAAAGAACTAAAACCACCATCTACAGGAATTACCGTTCCTGTAATAAAACTTGCTGCATCAGAACATAAAAACTGAACGATTCCATTCAATTCATTGATGTCTCCAAAACGTTTCATAGGAGTTCTGGCTAACACCTTTTTACTTCTTTCTGTATAAGAACCATCGTCATTTATTAAGACTTTTCTATTTTGGTCTCCAATAAAAAAACCAGGTGCGATGGCATTTACTCTAACTTTTTCTCCAAATTTAGTACCCATCTCCATGGCCATCCATTTAGTAAATATATCGATACCACTTTTTGCTACAGAATAACCAGGAACCCTAGTAATTGCTGAAAGTGTAGCCATAGATGATACGTTTATAATGCTTCCTGCTCCTTGATTTGCCATAGCCTCACCAAATACTAAACAAGGATACACCGTACCATTTAAATTAAGATTAGTTACTTTTTCAAAATCGGAAATTTTCATATCAAAAACAGTTTGCTCTTCAGTTAAAGTCGCTCCAGGTAAATTTCCTCCAGCAGCATTAACTAATATATCTATACGACCCCATGCTTTTAGAATTTTTTCACGAGTAAGTTTCATTTCTTCAACATCTAAAACATTAGAAACAAAACCAATAGACTCACCACCCATTGCTTTTAACTCTTCAACTTTATTATTTACATTGTCTTCTCGAATGTCTAAAACAACAACTTTTGCTCCGCTTGAAATTAAACTCTTAGAGATACTACCCCCAAGAACACCTCCGCCACCAGTTACTATGGCTACTTTTCCTTCTACACTAAATGAATCTGTCATATATAATTTGTCTTTAAAATAATTATCCAAAAGTATTATTCCTTTTAAAACCAAAAGAACAATCGTTTGTTCTGTCAAAAATAGTATATTTAAAATAAAAAATATAACTCCGTATTGAAATTTTAATACTATTGGATTAAAATACAGTAGATTCCGTTTTTATTATCAATAATTAAAAATAGCGATATATTATAAAAAAGAATCCCGCTTTCGCGGGATTCTCAATATTAAAAAAACATAACTTACACATCTATAACCGATATGTACTCTTTATTATTTTAAAAACTTAGGTTTAATTACTAGCATAGCCCAAGCCCAATTTTGACCTCCTGCTGCAGCATCTTCTGTAATACCTTTAAGTTCATACATACCATCTGATGCAAACATTTGAGAATATCCTAAGACTAAAGCATAACCTTTAAATTGTTTTTTATAAACTAAATCTATTTCAGTCCCCAACGATTTTTCTCCACTAGCTAATTCTTGCTCTCCGCTAAAGTTTAATGCTTTTATTAAAAGACTAGATGTATCGTTTAATTTAAAATTAGCACTAACATGTACATCAAACAAACCTACTGAATTCGCATGATTACCTACATAGAAATAATCCATAAACCCATTGAACTTATGGTTTGTTCCGTATAATGGAAAGAAGGCTCCTGTTTCTCCAGCATCACCATCATTACCACTAATAATTTCTAAACCTGCACCTAAACCTACTTTAGCAGAAGCTTTATATGTTAAATCTAAACCTACCAAATAAGCTCCTTTTACATCAACTTCGCCTTGTCTCTCTCCTGTTTGTAAAAAAGCATTCGCTGCTACTCCAAAGCTTCCTTTTTTATAATCTAAATGAGTACCTAAAGTTTGTAAATTACTTACAGCATCTGCTTCTTGAAATCCGTTGTTTAATACCAATAAGCTACCAGAAAAGTTTTCCCAAGCTTGTTTTAAATATAAATATTGCATGCTTTTATAAGAAAAGAATCCTGTAGTTCCGTAAGATGTGCCAACCGATTGAAATCCTGTAGGATTTGAATAATCTTGATTGAATGCCAAACCTAAATCAAACATAAACTTTCCTTTCTTGTATTTTAATAAAGCAGCATCATGATTACGCCCTTGTTGCGCCCAATCTAAACCTCCAAATATTCTTTGGTCATCATAAGAAATAATTTGACGTCCTAATTTTGTAGAGAACCCTTCCCCTAAATTAAGTTCTGCCCAAGCTTGAAAAACCGCAAAAGAGTTATTCATATCATAAGGTAAAATT
This sequence comes from Flavobacteriaceae bacterium HL-DH10, assembly GCA_031826515.1. Taxonomy (NCBI): domain Bacteria; kingdom Pseudomonadati; phylum Bacteroidota; class Flavobacteriia; order Flavobacteriales; family Flavobacteriaceae; genus Thalassobellus; species Thalassobellus suaedae. Next base: position 127,845 of record CP134536.1, read on the forward strand.
TGTCTGTTTTCTCCCCAAACCATAATGTCTTGAAAACTAACATAGAATTTATATGCCTCAGTAGCATATCCAGCATTTAATCGGACTCTAGTTGATATTCCGAAACCTGCATCGGCATCATCTGCAATTAAACTACCAAAACCATTTCGGTATTCTGTACGTGGTCTAAACTCTCCATCTAAAGTAAATTGTGCACTTGCTAATTGTACCATAACCGCAAGTAATCCTAGTAATACGTATTGTTTTTTCATTTTTTTCTTTTTTTTAAGTTGATTGGATTTAAATTTATTTTTATTAGTAATTGTATGGTTTTTTATGCTGCTAATATAAAGTTGGTTTTAAACTTCAATTATGACGTTTCTCATAAAACCTTCTATTAATATTGTTATACTTATTTTTTAGTGTTCTAAAAAATCTATAAGATGTTTTCTATATTCATAGTAGTCATCATGTTCTAAAACCGATTTTCGTGTTCTAGGTCTTTCAAAATCTACATTTAAAATATCTCCTATTTTCGCTTTGGGTCCGCTTGTCATCATTACAACACGATCTGCTAAAAAGATAGCTTCATCAACATCATGTGTAATCATAACTGCAGTAATTTTTTCTTTATTCCAGATTTCAATAAGAATATCTTGAAGTTCTCCTCTGGTAAGAGAATCTAGCATCCCAAAAGGCTCATCTAACAGCAATACTTTAGGCTTAATTGCAAATGCTCTTGCTATACCAACACGTTGCTGCATACCTTGTGAAAGGTCTGATGCTTTTTTATTAAAAGCGTCTTCTAATCCAACTTTTTGCAAATAATATTTAGCAATATCATTACGCTGCGCTTTAGTTGCATGAGGAAATACTTGATTCACTCCTAATAATACATTTTGAAGTGAAGTCATCCAAGGCATTAAACTTGGCGACTGAAAAATAACACCTCTATCGGGCCCTGGTCCTTTTATGTGATTACCTAAAACCGAAATATTACCCCCTGAAATTTCATTTAAACCGGCTATCATAGACAGCATGGTTGTTTTACCACAACCAGAGTGCCCAATGATGGTAACGAATTCCTCCTTCATAATCTGAAGATTTAAATCTTCTAACACCACATAATCACCTTTGGGCGTTGGGTATACTTTCTTAAGGTTTTTTAAATCCAACATAACTCTGGATGGAGTAAAAAGTCCATTTTCATGTATCACTTTATTACTTTTATTTTCTATAGCATTTGTAGTCATGTGTCTATTTATTTAAAGCGTCCAACAAAATTTTTTGGTTCTAAATCTGGCAATTCAATTAAAGCTTGTGCTTCTAATTTTCGCTCATTACCTATATCCATTAAATATTCAATAATGGCATTTCTTGTCTTTTTGAAATTAGGATTATCGTTTAGTTCTGTTTTATCTCTTGGGCGATCTATATCTATTTTAAACTCTGGTCCCAAGGTTGCATTAGGTCCTGGACGTAACGGTATAATTCTGTCTGCCATATAAATACCTTCATCAACATCATTCGTAATTAATAATGCTGTGCGCTTATCTTTTCCCCAGATATTCAAAATTTCATCTTGCAAATTTCCACGTGTTAAAGCATCTAAAGCTCCTAATGGCTCATCCATGATTATCATTTCTGGTTTCATTGCTAATGCTCTGGCAACAGCAACACGTTGGCGCATACCACCCGATAATTCTTTCGGACGTTTATTTATCGCAGGTGTTAAGCTTACCATTTCTACATAATCCTTAACAATTTCGTGTAATTCGGTTTTGCTTTTCTTAGGAAAGGCTTCCTTAACTGCCATATAAATATTTTGCCCTACAGTTAACCAAGGAAGCAAAGAATAATTCTGAAAAATAACTCCGCGTTCATGGCTTGTATCAACAACAGGCTCTCCTTTAAACAACACCTCACCGCTAGTCGGTTTTAAAAGTCCATTTATAAGGTTTACTAAAGTTGTTTTTCCACTACCTGTAAATCCAACTATGGCAACAAATTCACCTTCTTCGATAGACAAATTAATATTAGAAAGTACTTCGGTAGCATCATCGGCTTGTCCGTAAGTTTTGTATATATTATTTAATTCTAAGTATGCCATTTTTTTTATCGTTTATGTGTTGATTCGTTTATTTGTTAATACTGGATTCATTTTTCTAAACGAATCAAAAAACTAAACAAATCCAAAATATTTTATATTCCATCGTTCTTATTAAAAGACACCATGTTTTGAATAGTTAGCATGATTCTATCTAAAAGAAAACCTATGATTCCAATAACAAACATGGCAACAATAATTTTAGAATTAGAATCGTTAGCACCGTTTTGAAATTCTTCCCAAACAAACGACCCTAAACCAGGGCTTTGAGCTAAAAGTTCGATAGCAATTAAAACCATCCACGCCACTGATAATGTAATTTTTAAACCTGTAAAGATTAATGGTAACGATGATGGCAACACCACTTTAAATATTTTCTGAATAGGTCCAAGTTTCAAGACTTTTGCTACATTGATATAATCTTTATCTACAGATGACACGCCCATGGCCGTATTAACCAAGGTTGCCCACATAGAACAAAGTCCGACACTAATAAAAGAAATAATGAACGAGCTATCTTCACTTGAATCGATCAAGATTGTTTTAATAATCATAAATACCAACAAGTACCAAACCACTGGAGACACGGGTTTAAATATTTGAATAAACCAGTTGAAAGCACTTTTTAAAGTTGGACTTAAGCCTATTAAAACCCCAATAGGAACTGCAATTATTAAAGCTAACAGAAACCCAGCAAATACCGTTTTTATACTCATAATAATCTGGTCTACAAATGATGGTCGTCCTGTATAAGTAATGGCCGCTTTTCCTTCAGCTAAACGTTCTGCGTTTAAGGTTGCTGTTTTTTCTATAAATTCAGCTTTATCTGCACTAATAATATTATGATCTTTAAGAAGCGCTTTATACGAATCCCAAACTTGAGCAGGAGATGGTAAGGTGTTTGGTTGGCAACTAATATCACCAGATGCAATACATGCTCTCAAAGCATCGGCTGCCTCCTGCCCTTGTTCGGTTAACGCCTTTTCTATTTTAAAATCGGCTTCTTTATTGTATAAAGATTTGGCACCCATATGCCACAATCCTATAAATAAAAGTATTGAAGCAAGTGGCACGACCACTTTTCTTAAGAAGTTTCTAAAATCTTCTTTTTCCAGTTTCCCTGTGAACAAATCTTTTAAGGTACTTAAAAAACCTAAGCCCATAAATTCTGTTACTTTTCCTAATGTTATGCTTTGCTTCATGATTACTAAATATTTATATAAATCTTTTTACTTGTCTTTATTTCCTATTGAAAAACTGTTGATGTAACCTATTGGATCTTTAGCATCGTACTTTGTTCCATCAATAAAATCGGTTGTAGCTGGTTTATAACCATCTGTAGTTGGGATATCGTTTGCTGGAATATGTCCCTCTTCTACTAATAAATCTGCTGCTTTTTTCCAGATATCTGGACGGTATATCTCTTTAATAGTTTCTTCATACCATGCTGCCGATTTAGCTTCAGGAATCTGTCCCCAACGACGCATTTGAGTTAAAAACCAAATACCATCTGAGTAAAACGGATAGGTTGCATTGTACTTATAGAATACATTAAAATCTGGCATATCTCGTTTATCACCTTTTTCAAATTCAAACGTTCCTGTCATAGAGTTAGCTAATACGGCTTCATCTGCACCAACATACTGAGACATTGATAATATTTTTACAGCCTCTGCTCTATTACCTGGTTCATCTAACCATTTTCCTGCTCTAATTAATGCTTTAGTTACAGCAATTGCAGTGTTTGGATTTTCATCAACAAACTTTTTAGTCATTACAAACACCTTCTCTGGATTATTTTTCCAGATATCATAATTAGTTACAACAGGCACACCAATACCTTTAAATACCGCTTGTTGATTCCATGGTTCACCTACACAATATCCAAAAATAGTTCCAGCTTCAAGTGTAGCAGGCATTTGTGGCGGAGGTGTTACAGATAATAAAACTTCTGCATCAATTTGACCTTGTACATTTTCTGCTGTATACATACCAGGGTGAATACCTGCAGCTGCTAACCAATATCTAATTTCGTAGTTATGAGTAGATACAGGAAATACCATACCCATTTTAAAAGCTTTACCGCTATTTTTATATTCAGTAATTACAGGTTTTAAAGCATCTGCTTTTATGGGGTGTACAGGTTTACCATCGGCACCTTTAGGTACATTTGGTTTCATTTTAGACCAAACATCATTTGATACTGTAATACCATTTCCATTTAAATCCATTGAAAAGGCAGTTACTAAATCTGCTTGTCTACCAAAACCAGCTCCTGCCGCAATAGGTTGACCTGCTAGCATATGAGAACCATCTAATTGACCATCAATAACACGATCTAAAATATTTTTCCAATTTGATTGCGCTTCAACAGAAACAAACAATCCTTCATCTTCAAAAAAACCTTTTTCTTTTGCTATGGCTAAAGGTGCCATATCTGTTAACTTTATAAAACCAAATGTTAATTGTGGTTTTTCAATATCTAAAGTTTTTGTTTTTGAAGTTTCTGTAACTACTTCTTCGGTTACAGTCTTCTTTTTTTCTTTTCCTCCACAAGAAAGTAACAGTAAAGAAACTGATAAGATCCATGTTGATTTTGTTAATAATGATTTCATATTGAATAATTTTAAATTTATTAAGTAGTAATACTTATTTTTTACAAATATATACGTAGTCTTAATTATAATTAATGTCATTACACATGTAAGCACCACTTTTTACAACATAACAAAACCTGCTAAAAACCATAAAAACAAACTAACAAGATGCAAATCAGTATATTAAAAACTACGTATATATAAACACACATCTAAGTAGCTACTAAGTTTTATAAGTAAAAAAGAAAACTAAGAGGTGTTTTACAGGAAATTCAACTATAAATGAGGAATAAAATGAAGTTGAATTTATAAAAAAGAAAAGCGGCTTATTTATTTTTAGTTTTTTTCAACCAATCCAGTTCTGATAAACCTTTATATTTTTTATCATTCCCGAAAGGATCTTCACCTCCATCAAAATATTTTTGCAAAGTATGCATAGGTAATGTATCCTTTAAAGATGTAGGTACTTCATATTTATGATTTCCATGAAAATCATGACATTGTATACAAGTAGTCCATTGTTTATTGGCTATTAACTTTTGATGACTTACATCTAAAGGATCATTTTCTACTACCAATTCTTGATGGCAGTTCATACAATAATCTATTGAAGCCACAGAAACACGTTCTCCATGATGTTCAGAATGACAAGTAATACATGTCGTAGCATCAATAACTTTAATAGCTTCTTTAAATCTTGGCTCAGAAAATCGGTGATTTGGATGCCTATCATTAGGTCTATCATGGCACTCTAAACAATTATTAACCGTTACATCTTTAGTACCAAAATCCACTCCATGCGCTCTAGCTCCTACTGCATGAGATATATTGGACTGTATTTGTTGTATTAAATTACCCTTTGCATCGGCATGACAAGCAACACAAGACATATCGTTATGTCCAGCATTCATAGGACCAATGGATACATATTTTTCAGAAACATCTAAAGTTAAAATAAAGCAAATTAGACCACCAAGTATTATACCTACAATACCTCCAATAAACTGTCTTTTTCTTAAGGGACTAACTTTAAACATAATTAATTATTTATTATAATTCAATAACAACCGATTCACTTTCTGGATAACTAACACAGGTTAGTATTTTTCCATTACTCACTTCTTTTTCGTCAAGAAAATGACCTTCAATCATTTTAATATCTCCAGATATACAGGTAGCTTTACAGGTTGAACACATACCTGATCGACACGAATACGGTAATGGGATATTATCAGACATGGCTTGCTGAAGAATAGATTTATCTCCTCTTACTTTTATATCGTGTACTTTACCATTGGTTTTGATGGTAACATTACTTATTAAATCTTTTCCCGATAATTTAATGATTGGTGCTTTAAAAACTTCAATCTTAATTTTTTCTCTCGATATACCGTTAAGTTTTAAAAGCTCTTTAGCTTTTTCCATGTAACCAAACGGACCGCAAATCATATAAGTATGATCTTCAAATTTTAGATTGTGCTTAGTAAAAATTTTAGTTAATAAATCTTCTGATAGCAACCCTGAATGGTAATTATCATTTTCTTCATTTAAAGCAGATAAAATATGTTCTACAGAAAACTGATTTGGATATTGTTCTAAAAGGATACTAATGTCTTTATGAAAAATTATAGAATCTATATTCTGATTGGCATATATAAGTATAATTTTAGAATGCGTTTCGGTAGCTAAAACGGACTTTATTATAGAAAAAATTGGAGTTACACCACTACCTCCAGCAAATAAAACGTAGGTTTTAACATTATCTTTTTTAGGCTCAATAAAAAAAGACCCCATAGGTTTATCTACTTCTAACTTATCTCCAGCTTTTAAATAATCATGCACATAATTAGACACCAAACCCTTATCTACACGTTTAATTGTGATTTTTAAATCCTTGTCTGTTTTTGGACAACTACTAAAAGAATATGCTCGTTTATGAATTTCGCCATTTATAGGCACATGTATCGTAAGAAACTGTCCTGGTTTATATGAAACTTTATTAAAAAAACCGCCATTTTTAAAACATACACTTAATGCATCATGGGTTTCTCTTATAATATCTTTTACTAATAATTTCATCTAATTTATACTTGTTATTTTTAATAGGATATAATACAGACCTTTTACTGTAGTACATTAATAAGGTCTTCTGTTTATTTATAATAAAACACTACTCCAATATGAAAAAACATCAAAACTGTTATTATTATAGAAAATGACACATGAATAATCATCCATCCCTTAAACAACAAATCGCTGTTATTCTTTATGACATCTAAATTTAGATATCCAATTAGTGCATTTGCAAAAAACAAATAAGTAAGCAACGCTAAATAACCATAGCCTAAACCGATGCTATGAACATAAAAAAACAAAGGACTTAAAGCCCCTAACCATTTATGTATAGCAGTCATTTTAATTGAATATTTTCTAAGTTTTTTAGAGACTCTAGTTATGGATAAAACCCATTGAAATGTAATGAGCAATGCTAACCCAAGACCAGACCAACGTTTATACATTTCTTCTTGTTGCAACTCGTACAACCATACCCATTCTAGTTTTAAAAAAAACTGAACAAAAAACAGAAACAGTAATACTAAACCTAAAATGGTAGATTTGCTTTTCATGTGTTTATATTTAAAATATTTTGATCATAATTTGCTCACAGCTAATAGTTACAATTAGCTGTAAAAACAAATTACTTTCCTTTTTCAACACTTATATTTTAATTAGATGCCACAAGCTTTTTCATAGTTTCGTATGATGTTAATTTTCTAACACTGTCAAGAAAAACTTCTACAGTTGGCAAATACTTCCCTTCTGCTGGCCATTTTTTTCCAACTACTGGTTTTTCGCTTTCTTTAAAGTTTTCAATTTCATCTAAATATTCTAAATAAATATCTACAGTCCCTTTAGCATAAGAATTTAGCACTGCTACTGTTTCCTTATAAGTCAATGAATCTTTAGGATATTGCCATGTTGTTGCCCCCATAACATCTCCTAACTTCCAATCTGTTTTTGGAGATTGCGCATGCCCATTATGACAAGACACACATGCACCAGCACCAGCTACATCTGCAAACATAGCTGTATGCAATTTTTGATCTTCATCATAAAAAAATTGTGGTTTTTGGTCTGCCTTAATTTTATCAAAAAGATCTGCTTGTTTACCAACAAACTTATTTGCTGCATTTACAGGAAAATCAGATCCTAAATATAATCCAAGTGGTACAGGACTTTTTGTTATACTTGTAGCTACACCTCTTAAAAACAATGCTGGCAACGGACCTGCTTCTACATCATCTTTTCTCCAGTCTTCGTCAAATTTCATACCCTGTGCTTTTCCTTTCCCAACAATGGCTTTCGTATATAATGTTCTTGTAACATCATTTTCTTTAGCAACCATTTCTAAAACTTCAGACACAGAAAACACATTCTCTTCTGCACTTCCTTTTGAAGTTTCTTCAGCCACGCCTCCACATGAAAACAAACTAATAGAAGCCAAACAAATCATTGAAATTTTCAAACCTTTAAATACTATATTCTTTCTCATAACTATTAAAATTTTTAATTGGTTAATTATTAATAAGATGCCTCAATCATTACCGTAGACATTGTTGTATACACTGAAGTCCAAGCCTCTTCAACTTCTGGGGTAAAATCGTCACCCAAACCAACAGACAATGTTCCTAATAATGCTGCACCAACAGTATTATAGTGTGATGGCACGACTTTATATTCCACATGCTTTTTTCCTAAATTTTGCAATACAGGAACTAAAGCTTCTAAATTGCTTAGTCCAGCAACTGCAGCCCCTAGCATAGTCATTAACTTATTTCCTTGAGTTTTCATTGCTTCTTCACCCCTAGGAAACAATGGTTTCAAAGCTGGATCTAATTCAAACAATTTTGAATAAAATATTTCGGCAGCTGTTCCAGCTATAGGCTTTACTTTTTCAAAAGATTCTTGAACTAGGGTGATTGTTTTTTGTTCCATAATTTAAGTTTGTTTATTATTACTAATTAATCAACACTTATACAAATAAGTATTAATACTTATAATCAAAGCAAAAATAAATGGACTTTTTGAAATTAAGCATGGTTATAATCAGGCTTAAACATATTTTTAGAACATAATAAAACATGCGAAAAAGCAGATTTATAAACTGCTTTTTCGCTTTTAAAAACAAAAAAATTAAATAAGTAAGGTATATTATTAATTAGTTAACTATCCAGATAGAAGTTATGTTCACTAATCTCATTTTTAAGAAGTTGAATATCGTTGATTCCTATTTTTTTTCCTTTAGCAGCAATAAGATTTTCTTTTTTCAAAACAGAAAATACTCGTATTACTTGTTCCTCTGTAGTACCTGCATAGTCTGCATATTCTCGTCTACTTAGAAAGATATCTAAAAAGCCTTTATTATCACCAAATTTTCTATGTATATATAATAAAGAATCGATAACGCGTTCGCGAACCGTCATTTGAGAAATGGACTTAACTTTCGATTCACTTCTATTTAATTCATTGGCATAAAAAAGCATGAAATCGTATGCAAACTTTGGATGGTTTAATAAGGCTTCTTGTAAATTGTTTTTTGAAAAATAACATAGTGTTGTATCTTCTAAAGCAATAGCACCAATAGAATAGTATTCTTCGGTTCCAAACCCTCGATGCCCAATAATTTCACCTGTTTTAGCGAAACGAACAATCTGTTCTCTACCGTTAATTCCTGTTCTAAAAACCTTTACTTTTCCTTTTAAAACAAAAAACAATCCATTTACTGGAGCACCTTCAATGATAAACTGCTGTCCTTTTTTACATTTTAAATTATTCTTTTCATTAACAAGCGAATAATTATCTAAAACCGCCAAATTTCTTTTAATTAAACAGGAATAATTTTCGCAAGAATTACACGAAACATCAAATGATGTTCGTTTTCTAGTCGAAGAAGAAATAGTCCGTTTAATAATAGTTTCCAATGTTTTCTTAATAATTTCAAACAAATATAAGTATTAATACTTATATTTAAGTCTGATTTACTTATTTTTAAGAGCATCACAAAAAACTATAATTAAATTTATATGATTGTTATTTTTCTTTTTAATAAATATGAAAAGCGCAAAAAAGTGAATCATTTTTTGAATCGAAGTATACCTAACTCAATTCCTATAGCTGTTTTAGCAAGAATAGTAAACACAAACGCCCCTAATGCCCATATACCAAGTGTAACTCCAATCTCTATACCCGTTGGCATATATTCTACAATTTTCCCATAAGGACCTGGAATAAACCCAGGCACAATAAGTCCAAATCCTTTTTCAATCCAAATTGCTACAAATAAGATAAAACAAGAAAAAAACAATACTTTAAAATTATTTCGAAGTTTATGAAACGTTAATAATATAGTTGCTAAGACATTCAATGGAATTGCTGTCCAAATCCAAGGTAATAAAGCATTTTTTCCATGTAATCCGAAAAACAAATAATAAGCACTTTCACTATGGTGAGTTGGTGCGTAAAATTCCTTAAACAATTCCGAAATTAGCATAATCAGATTTATTTGAGCAGCAACGGTAACAACCATAGCTATTTTTTTAATAGTTTTATCTTCAATCTTGAAAGCTGTAAAACTTCTTATTATTGCCAACACCAAAATAATTAAGGCGGGTCCTGCAGCAAATGCCGAGGCTAAAAACCGAGGCCCTAAAAGTGCATTATTCCAAAACGGGCGCGCTTGTAAACCTTGGTATAAAAAAGCTGTCACCAAGTGTATTCCTACCGCCCAAAAAACAGATAACAAAGCTCCTGGAACATACACTCTAGACTTTGCTTCTTTACCCTGATAATGTCTAAAAAGAATATAAAACGGGATTGTAATATTTAAAAATAAATACCCATTAAGCACTAAAACATCCCATGTTAACATAGAATTTGGAAAATTAAATACTCCTATTCCTGGTATCATATGCCATAAAACTGAGGGTCCTCCCATATCGGCTACCACAAATGCCAAACACATTATTAATGCCGAAACGGCTAATCCTTCACCAATTAAAACGGCCTGTTTAAAATCAATATCTTTTAAAACATAAGTGGGCATAACTAACATAACGGCTGCTGCTGCAACACCAACCAAAAAAGTAAAGTTAGAAATGTATAAACCCCAGCTTACACGATCTGTCATTCCTGTTACACTCAATCCTTGATCCAACTGAATGGAATAACAATACATGCCAACTAGCATTATGAAAGTTAATACCGCCATCCATATATGGTATTTTATTGAGCCATGTGTAATAGTGTCTAAACTATCTTTAACTAAACTTTTAAAAACTTTTAATCGTCTCATTTAACTAACCGTTATTAATCCATAAAATACCAAAACTTAGGTTCGGTACCTAAATCTTCTTTTAATCTGAATACTTTTTTATTTTCTAAAACCCATCTAATGGTACTATTTGGATCTAATAAATTTCCAAAAATTCTTGCTCCAGTGGGGCAAGCCTCAACACACGCTGGATTTTTACCTGCTCTGGATCGTTGCACACAAAAAGTACATTTTTCCATCACACCTTTCTTACGCATACGATTACCTAAATAGTGCTGGTTTTTATTAATTTCTTCCTCAGGAACTTCTGGTTTACTCCAATTAAAACGTCTTCCATCATATGGGCAAGCTGCCATACAATATCTACAGCCCACACACCAATCATAATCAATTACTACTAACCCATCATCTTCACGCCATGTTGCTTGTACAGGACAAACCTCAACACAAGGCGGGTTATCACAATGAAAACATTGGGTACCCATATAGAAATGCCCCTCTGCAGGAACCTCATGATAATAATTATCATCTGCTTCATTAAAATTAAAACCTTTTCCGTCTTTCATTTCATGAATTCTTATGTACTGCATTTGCGAATTCCTGTCTTGGTTATTCTCTTCAACACAAGCATTAACACAATCCATATACCCCTGACATTTGGAAATATTAAATGCATATCCAAATAACACATCGCCTTCTGCATTTTTTGAAGACATAGAAATATTTTTTCCTGTTCTTAATTGATAGGAACGAACCAATCTATCTACTGTAGCGCCTTTTTCATCTTCGGTCATCAATTTATAGTTTCCTTTAAATTGCTCCTCCCAATCTATTTGTGCTTTTTCTTTGCTCTCTTCTCCAGATATCACACTACACGACGTACTGACAGCACCAGCACCTATTAACAAACTAGCTGTTAATTTTTTAAATGCAGAACGTCTATCCATTTTAACATCAAAAACCTGATCGAATCCATCTTTAATTCGCTCCTCTCCTATAGATGCCTTTATTGCTGCCTCAGCAAAGGCTTCATCAGTCATTTCATTAGCATTTGATGAATGCGAACCACAACCTCCAGAATTTTTTCCGCAGCCACAAGACCCCGATGATTCTTTATCCTTACTGCCAAGGTTTAAAGAAAACCATTTTTTGTTATTACTACTCATACCTTAAATATTGTAAAACCTTTATACTGTTTTATTACTCTCTTTCTTTTACTGTTTGGGTGTTAAAACGTGCTGGCCACCTCGACTCAAAATGTGGTTTGTGTGGATTATGACAATTAACACAAGTTAAAGATGCTCTAGGTGGTGCCCAACCTCCAATACGTTTTCCATGTGCGCCACCTTTCCAATCTTCAAATTGTTTAGTATGACATTGATTACAGAGATTATAGCTATTATTAAAATCGATATTATTACCCGTTAAACTTTTCAAATTATCCATGTTTTCTGGATTATGACAAGTAATACAATTCATGGTATTTTGATTTGCATGTACTAACTTAATGTCCCAATGGGCCTTTTTTACATCTTCACTTTGCATTTGTGTCAATGGTTTTGAATGGCACTCTATACAGGCATAAGATTTAATCTGACTTTTTCGTTCTGGAATTAAAAAAGTATGGTCACCCTCAGTAATCTCAATGGTTTTAATACCATCTAAATATTGTTCTGATGAAATAGAAGTACCATGATAATTTTTACTTTCTACCTCAATTTTATCAATTACACCATGATATTCACCTTCTCCATGTTTACATGAAAATAAAGCGATTAAAAAAATAAAGCTATAAACTATCTTAGTTATAATATATTTATTTCGCGTCATTACTAGCTCTTTTAAAAATTCCTAAATCTGCCGTCTCTTTATTATTTGATACATGGCACTGTCTGCAATTAACTCTTTCTGGATGCGATACCCTTATTTCTTTAGCAGCACTTTGTCCTGCATGGCACGACAAGCAGTTTTCATGCATTTGAATTTGGTGTGGAATTACAGGTGGACTTCCTTGTAGCGCATTGTTAATACCCACTTTTGGTGCATCAGCCTTATAAAAATTTGTACCTTTAAACAACTGATTTGTATGTTGCGGTACATGACATTGTCTACAATTCACCATTTCAGGGTGTGGAGTTACTGGTGCATAAGCATTAAACTTATTTACAAATCCTCCATTTTGATGACATTTCAAACATACGTTTTCTCCCATGCTACGCTCATTAGTTACAGGGTGTGGAATACTTGGAGGCGCACCATGAAAAGCACGGTTCTTATAATAATCTTTTAAACTTCTTTGATGATTTTCATCTATTGGCATATTAGCATAATCCAAGGCATATGCTGAACGCTGAAAAACACCCGTTTCTGAAGGAATTAAACTAATTGGATTATTATTTTCAATAGGAATATAAGCTTCTTCTTTCCCTGTTTGGTAACTAAAATTCCAAACCCAGATAAAAGCTATAAACAAAATTACAAATAATGATATGATACCTAATCGTTTCATAAACTATACTTTTTCTACTTTAACCGCACATTTTTTATAATCTGGCTGTTTTGAAATGGGACAAAACGCATCTAAAGTAATATCGTTTATCAACATGTCTTCATCAAAGAAAGGTACAAACACCTGATTATTTTCAGGCACCCCTCTTTCATTAACTGATGCTGGCAAAATAATTTCTCCTCGTCTTGTTGTTAGCTTCACTTTATCTCCAGTACGTATTTGCATAGATTTAGCTTGTGCTGGATTTAGTTCTACATAGGCATGAGGCATGGCTTTATGCAGAACAGGAATTCTTCGAGTCATCGAACCTGAATGCCAATGCTCAATCACACGTCCAGTACACAACCAAAATGGATATTCATTATCTGGTTCTTCTGGAGCTGGTTCATAAGGGCGTTGCCATATTACAGCTCTTCCATCTGGCTTACCATAAAAATGAAATTTCTCACCATTAGTACATGCTGGATCATATTCTGAATTAAAACGCCATTTAGTAGATTTTCCATCAACATAAGGCCATTGCGCTCCAGGTTGCGATTTTAAAACCTCTAAAGGAGCCATCGCATGTTTTTTACCTTCGTGATGCCTTCTATATTCGTTATATATTTCTTCTATATGAGTTTCTTTTTTATAATAAAATTGCTTTTCGTAACCTAACCGCTTTGCTACTTCAACTATTTGCCAGGTATCACTCATCGCTTCTCCTACAGGCTCAATCATTTGCTCAAAATACTGTGTTCTTCGCTCTGAATTCCCATACATGCCTTCACGTTCAATCCACATTGCAGATGGTAAAATTACGTCTGCAATATCTGTTGTTGGTGTTGGGTAAATATCGGAAACCACTATAAAACGTCCTTCTTTTTTACAAGCATCTCGATAACGTTTCAGTTTTGGCATTGTTACCATTGGATTAGTAACCTGAATCCACATAAACTTGATATCACCCCTGTCTAAAGCCCTAAACATTTCAACAGTATGATACGTAGGTTTAGGATCAATATTCTCTACAGGCACATCCCAAATCTCAGCAGCGTGTTTACGATGTTCTTCATTCATAACAACACCATGAGGTAATTTATGTGTTAAAGTCCCTACTTCTCTCACCGTTCCACATGCACTTGGTTGACCTGTTAAAGAAAATGGACTATTACCTGGTTCAGAAATTTTCCCTGTTAATAAGTGAATATTATATACTAAATTGTTTATCCAAGTTCCGCGAGTATGCTGATTCATTCCCATACACCATAAAGACATCACTTTTTTGTTTGGATCGCCATAATAAGCGGCCATGTACTTTATATCTTTTGCAGAAACACCAGATAATTTTTCAACTTTTTCAGGTGAATAATCTTCTAAAAATTCTTTATAAGATTCAAAATCAATTTTTTCAGGCTTGTCTTTAAATTTATATTTATCTTCAAGTCCGTATCCCATATCGGTAAGCCCTTTATTAAAACTACAATGTTTTTCTACAAAGGATTTATTTACCCAACCATTTTTAATTATTTCATAGCAAATAGCATTAGCAACCGCTAAATCTGTTTGAGGTTGAAATATAATAGACTTATCTGCTGCCATACTTGTACGTGTGGTTCTGGTAGCAAAATCAATAATCTTCACGCCTCTTTTTAAGCGTTGATCTAATAATCTTGAGAATAAAACTGGGTGCATTTCTGCCATGTTATTACCCCAAAGCATAAACACATCTGCATGATCTATATCTTCATAACAGCCCATAGGCTCATCAAGTCCAAATGATGTTAAAAATCCTGTTACTGCACTTGCCATACATAATCTGGCATTGGCTTCAACATTATTTGTACCAATACATCCTTTAAACAATTTAGATGCTACATAACCATCTGGTATCGTCCATTGTCCTGAACCGTATATAGAAACCGAATCTTTACCATGATCTTTTATCGTAGTTTTCATTTTAGAAGCAATTAAATCTAAAGCTTCCTTCATTGATGTTTCAACGTATTTACCATTCTTTTTCACTAATGGTTTTGTTAGTCTATCTTTTCCATATATAGACATTACAGAATGATAACCTTTTACACAGCAAAGACCTTTATTTACAGATGATTTTGGATCTCCTTTAACAGCTACCGCTTTTCCTTTATCAATTCCTACCAGAACACCACAGCCCACACCACAAAATCTACAAGGTGCTTTTTTCCAATCTAAACCTCCACCTTTTGGCAGGTTTCTTTCTTGTTCATCAGCAAATAAAATGCCTGGAAACATAGTGGCAGCGGCTGTCATTGCAGACATTATTGCCATTTTCTTTATAAAACTACGTCTGTTTGTTAACGAGGTATACATATTAATTATCTTTAGGTGTATCAAATCCTGAAACCATAGCTAGCAATTTTAAACTATCAATAGCTTCTATTTGTTCTTTTAAATTTTCGTCTTCTAATTTATCATTGGTATCTGTTACCACAATAAGTAAGTCTTTATTTTCTGCGGGAATGACTTCACAATTACTTAAGCTAGATAATGCCTCTATAAGTTCTGTTTTTTTACCGTCATGGGGATGTGCTAAGTAGCTTTTTATTGACATAAATGGGCTTTATAGTTAGTTTGATTTAAAGACAAAAATATCTTTTATAGAATAAAAAAAACTGACAAATGTCATAAAAAACAAAAAAACAAAAATTACTAAATTCTCATATGCAGAACAATTTAGTAATTTTAATTAACATTTCTTTTTTATTATAAAACAAAATAGCCTCTTTAAAAGAGGCTATTTTGTTTTATAAAATTTTTATTCTATACTACTTACCAAAGGTATAATTAATACCTACCATAAACATGGAAGTTGTCATATCATAAGCAATTTCGCTATTTGGAACGGCTCCATATGGCGGGTTGCTTTGAATTAGCATCGGATTAAGTATTGATCCAGAAGTTTTCCCATCACTAGCTCCATAATGATAAACGGCATCGAACCCCCAAGCATCATATATTTCATAACTAAATCCGAATTGATACGCATTCTGTATAATAGCTGTTGCTGGAATATTAAAAAAGGCAACTTCACCATCTATAGGGTTAGAACTATAAGTATAACCTATACGTAATGGTAATTTATTGATTCCTTTATATTGAAGTCCAGCAGATATAATAGACATATTTTTCCATCCAAAACCACTTACAGAAGCCGTTTGTGTCCACCCTGTTGTAGAGAAGCCATCAGTATTTTCATAATCTACTCTTCTAAAATCAAGAGCAAAATCAATAGCCTCTAATGAATATCCTAAACCTATTGAGAAAATAGCTGGATAATCCATTTGGAATTTATTTTTACTTGTTGAATTATCTAAATACGTATTATCAAATTCAAATTCGCTAAACTTCTGAGCTGTTTTATAGGATGCTCCTAACTTTAAACCAAAACCAGAATCATAAAACACTCCTATTTGGGCACCAAATCCTATTGCAGATGCCTTATCTGTTGAAGGATATCCTGCAGCAGATGGGTTTGCTGTAGGATTAGGCGCTAACTCTAAAGCTGCATAATTAAATGTAGGTTCAACTCCAATTGAGATTTTATCAGTCAATTCATAGGCCCAAGTAAGTCCTACTTGCATCAATAAATAATCGGATTCTATATGTCCAAAACCACCCATACTTTGAGGCATATTAATAGGATTGGTTGTGCTTTCTGGAAAAGTAACACCAAAGCCACTTATCCCAAAAGCGGAAACTCCAAAGGTATGTTTGCTATCTGCTTTACCCCAAACCATAGCTAGTGCAGGCATTGGAGAAACCCCTCTATCATCTTTTGTATTGCCACTAAAAGGTCCGCCTTGCGTTGGTACCGTGGAATATAACTCTGGTGAAGAATAAAAAAGTCCAATATCAAACTTTAATATTTTATCATCAAAAGTAGCTATAGAAGCTGGATTCCATTGCAATGCACCAGAAATATCTAATGGTTGTGCGGTTGATGCACCTCCCATAGACATATTAACTGCTCCAACGCCTTGCATAATGTGACCAACTTGAGAAGTCGCACTAATAGAAAAAAGCAAAAACAGAATTTTCAAAATATTAGTTCTCATAATTATTTTATGTTTAGTTAGTATAAATATTTTTTAAAATTACTTACTCTGATAAAAGATAACTATGACTTTTATCATGATAGCCATATGCTTTTATCCAAAATTCTATCTTCAGAAAAATCAAGTTCTTTGTTATAAAACCTTAAAGTTAATTATTCGGTAACACACAAGATGCACTTATTTTTTTCAACATAGCGTGTATACCAAACTCTAAAGTTTGCCTCATAACTTTAGAATTATCTTTATGACATTGCAAACAAGCCCCTACAAGAAGAATATTTTTTTGTTCTTCTACAGTAAATGGTCTAAAATCTGTTCTTGTTGAATTTACTGTTTTTTTATCAATAATTTTCAAAAAAGGAATCCATGCATCTTCAGGTAAATTATCATGACTATTTAATGCATATTCGGGAGTAAATATCCATTCGCCACTATTATTCTTTATGTTATAAATCAACGAACCTTTTCCATAACCCAAGGCAGCAGAATTAGAATGACAAGACACACAATCACGCACCTCTTTTGTTGTTGTGTGTGGCGAATTTGGAGCATATAACCTATGAAATAAAAGCGTTTCTCCTGTTGCATTTTTTGTGTAACTCTTTAAATCTATAGTCATAATCATTCCAGGGATTGCAGGTTCAATAGTACGACCTTCATTATTCTCCCGAACACCCATTGCAGGAAGTGATGATGAAAATTCTGCAACATATTCTTTCCATTGCCCTTTCACATACTTTTTATCTAACAAATCGAAAGCTTGTGGTTCCTCTTCATCAAATTTATTATGACAACCTATACAACGAGGAGTCCATGAAGAATGACAAGAAGCACAACTTACATTTTTATGAGCATTATCTCTAGAACAAACGTCTCCTTGAGGCTTTAATTCGTGTAGCTTGCCATCTTTTTTACCAATTAAAAAAGCATCACCTAGCGTATCGACATAGGTATTAACTAGTGGATGGTTATCTTTTTTTGCTACTATAATTTTTTTATCACTGTGCTTATAATTTCTATGAGAAAAAACAAGTAAACTTTCTGTATCTAAAGAATCATATGGAATAGTATGCGGCTTATCTTTAAAATGACAATCTATACATTGAATTTTTACAGCTTGTTCGGCATGTGTATAAGTGTTACCATCACCCATAACTTCATGCGAAGAATGACAATCTATACATAATAGCCCTTTTGTATGATGCACATCTTCTTCAAGGTATTTATAAACCCGTTTATCTTCTAAAACTTGATATCCTGTTTTATCATTGACTTCATTTTCATCTAATAATGTTTCTTGAAGTCCTATATAATTCGTCGAGATCCTACTGGAACGACTATGACAACCAAAACAATGCGTATCAGTAGTAAAAACAGTTGTAGAAGGATGAAATTTTGGCAATTCGGTTTTATTTGAAGCCAAATAATTATCAAAATCTTGTATGGCTTCATTTGAATAGTTTAAATGGCAGGCATTACAACCTCCACCTCTACTCAATTGGTTTATGGGACCATAATTTGTTTTTTCTGCTCCTAAATGACAATTCGCACATAAATCTCTTAAATGCTTATCTGCAGCTGAATTTTTTATATCCTTTATATGGTAATGATAATCTAAACTATCAGCCTCACCAAAAACAAATTTATCTACCGCTACAATCCCACTATTGGTTGTCATTAAGGAGTTTTCAATTTTATGCAACTCACTAGAATGACATGTACCACAGGTATTTTTAGCATCTGATAAATTACCCGGAATTAAAATCATGCCATTATGCGCTTCTTTTTTATTGTTAGAAATAGTATTTCCTAAATGACAACTGGCACAGCCTATGAATTCTGGATTATGATATTTAGAATACCCTTTTGTATTTTGATGACATTGAATACAGGATTCTGAACTTGAAATTTCAGTATTTACATACTTATTTTTATAAATACCTTCCGATTCAAAAAAAATCTTATTTCTAACACAAAATAGTAGTATTAACAGCAAAAAAGCTATTGTAAAAAGTACTATTGAATATCTTTTGGTCTTCATTAATTAATTAGTTATTCAAATTTACAATAATTTAAAATGTTCCGCATTTAAAACAACAAATAGAACTTTAAAATTAATTTTTATGTAACATTTGTTACACATAAAATACTGATTACATGACATTTATCATGATTTCAATTATTATTTGTCTATATTTTTACTCCTGTATAAACAGTAATATTTATGACTACTTCGAGAAGAAAATTCATTAAAATTTCTGCATTAGGATTAGGAGGTGTTGTTGCTTCAGCATCAGCATTAAATGTTTTTGGTAAAAATTCATATTTAAATGAAATAGTAGCCCAAAATATTGTAAAAAACCTTAAAAAAACGGCTACCTATTGTGAGGTATGTTTTTGGAAATGTGCAGCTTGGGCCTTTACCAATGAAAACAATGAGATTAAAAAAATTATTGGTAATGATGATGACCCACATTGCAATGGTCGCTTATGTCCAAGAGGAACTGGAGGTGTAGGCATGTATCATGATGAAGACCGACTTAAAACACCTTTAATACGAACTACTATAAATGGTGAAGAAACATATAGAGAGGCTAGTTGGGAAGAAGCGCTAGATTTGATTGCTTCAAAATTTAAAAACATAAAAGAAAAATACGGTGCCGAATCTGTTGCACTACTTAAACATGGTTCTCCTGGAAGTCATTTAGAACATTTATTTAAAGCCTTTGGATCTGACACGATTGCCGAACCTGCCTATGCACAATGCCGAGGCCCTAGAGAAACTGGTTTTGGACTTACCTTTGGTTCATGGATTGGCTCCCCTGAACCTACAGATATAAGAGATACTAAATGTTTAGTCCTTATAGGCTCTCATATTGGAGAGAATATGCATAATAGTCAAGTTCAAGAAATGTCGGACGCTATTGATAACGGAGCAACCATTATTACTGTAGATCCGAGATTTTCTACAGCTGCTAGTAAATCAAAACATTGGTTAGCTATTAAACCAGCTACCGATATTGCTTTACTACTCTCCTGGATGCATGTGTTAATAGAGGAAGATTTATACAATAAAAAATATGTTGATACATATGCTTTAGGCTTTGACGAATTAAAAGCACACGTTAAACCATTTACTCCAGAATGGGCTTATGGTATAACCACCATAAAACCAGAAGAAATAAGAAAAACAGCTCGAACAATGGCCGCATCAGCGCCTTCTGTTATTGTTCACCCAGGACGCCATGTAACTTGGTATGGAGATGATTCACAAAGATCAAGAGCTATTGCTATTTTAAACGGACTATTAGGTTCTTGGGGAAATCGAGGTGGTTTCTACTTTAAAGAAAAAATTAGTATTCCAAAATACCCACATCCTAAATATCCAGAACCAAAATGGGGATGGCATGATTTAGGGAAACAATACCCTTTTTCGGAAATGGGTATTACTTCAGAGTTAGTAAAAGCTACCATACCAAATAAAGACAATAAACACCCCATAAAAGCGTGGTTGATTGCTGGCACAAACTTAATTAACACCTTACCACAACGGGAAAAAACAATTGAAGCTATTAATGCCGTAGACTTTATGGTCGTTATAGATACCATGCCAATGGAAATTACAGGTTATGCGGATGTTGTACTACCAGAATGCACATACTTGGAACGTTATGATGGTATACGGTCTGCCACAAATAGAACGCCTTCTATTGCTGTTAGAGTTCCTGCTGTAAAACCAAAATATAATTCAAAACCAGCATGGTGGATAAGTAAAGAAATTGGTGAACGCCTCGGTTTGGGTGATTATTTTAATTACAACGATTTTGAAGACGTAATAGAATGGCAACTAAACAAAATGGGGACTTCTTTAGAAGAAATGAAAAAAATAGGTGTCAAAAAATTTGAAAGAACTTCTGGTCCACTTTTCTTGGAAGATGGACAAGATTACGAATTTGGTACGCTCAGTGGAAAAATTGAATTCTATTCACACCAATTAGCTGAAAAAGGTTTTGACCCGATGCCTGTTTACACACCTCATCCAGAACCACCACAAGGATTCTATAGGTTAAATTATGGTAGATCGCCTATGCATACCTTTAGTAGAACCATAAACAATCCTAATCTAAGTGATTTAAAAGACGAAAACACTCTTTGGGTAAACCCTAAAGTGGCTCGGATATTAGACCTAAAAAAAGGTCAGGAAGTCTGGTTAAAAAATCAAGATGATAAGCTTTCAACATTCTCTATAAAAGTGAGAGTTACTGAAAGAATTAGATGGGATTCTGTTTATATGTATCATGGTTTTGGTCATAACAATAAAAAATTAACCAGAGCTTTTGGAAAAGGTGTTAGTGATACCGAACTAATTTCAAAAGTAGTGATAGACCCATTAATGGGAGGCACAGGACTTAGAGGAAATTTTGTTTCAATTTTAACTGAAAATCCACATAAAAATATTGAACTATGAGATATGCCATGGTAATAGACACTTTAAAATGTGTTGGATGTAGTGATTGCGTGGTTGCCTGTCAAACAGAAAATGATGTACCCATTGGTTATTGTAGAGATTGGATTACCGAAACAGTTTCAGGCACATATCCAAACATAGCTTTAGAGTTAAAATCTGAAAGATGTAACCATTGTGAAAACGCACCATGTGTAAGATGTTGCCCTACAGGGGCTAGCCATATAGTTGATGGTGGCATTGTGCTTGTAACAGCAGATGAATGTATTGGTTGTGGAGCATGTATAGAATCATGTTCTTATGATGCACGTTACCAACATCCTGATGGTTATGTAGATAAATGCACGTTTTGTCATCACAGACTAAAAAAAGGACAACTACCAGCATGTGTTTCTGTATGCCCAACTAAGTGTATGTATTTTGGAGATTTAGACAACCCTAACAGTGAAGTTTCACAATTATTAAAAAATAGAAAATACAAAACATTAGCTCCTGAAGCAGGAACCAATCCACATGTATTTTACTTAATTTAAAAAGTATACAAGATGCAAGAAGAATTATTTACAAGCGGACGACATATTCCAAATATTGATCCTTCATTAGAAATTTGGCATTGGCCAATAGCACTTTATTTGTTTTTAGGAGGGCTTGCTGCTGGCATTTCATTTTTTGCCGCCTTACTTTATATTTTAGGTGAAGAAAACAAATATCCAACAGCTGTAAAAACAGCATCTGTAATTCCTCCTATAGCATTGTCATTAGGTTTATTAGCATTGGTATACGATTTAACACATCCGTTATACACCTGGCAATTATATACCACGTTTAGAATTGAATCCCCAATGTCTTGGGGAGCTTGGGTGTTACTAATTACAACACCCTTATCATTTCTTTGGACGTTTAGTTATTACAGAGAAGTGTATCCAAAACTAGAAGCTAAACTAAAAATATTCAATCGTCTTAAATTTTTAAATGCTGTTGAAAAATTCACTATAAAGCACAGAAAAAACATAGCATATGCTCTAATTCCTTTAGCACTAATTTTAGGTGTTTACACAGGTATATTATTATCAGCTTTCAATGCCCGACCGCTTTGGAACAATGCTATTTTAGGCCCCCTATTTTTAGTTTCGGGACTTTCAACAGGCGCAGCGGCAATTATTTTATTATCAAAAACAGCTGCCGAAAAACATTTGTTTGGAAAGATAGATTTAGGATTAATTATTATCGAATTAGCTTTAATCACACACATGATTATGGGATACTATGCTGGCTCTCAAGTACAATTAGAAGCTATGCAATTATTAGTGGGTGGCGATTTTACGCTAATGTTCTTTGGTTTTGTAGTAATCTTAGGTTTAATAATCCCAGCTGTTCTAGAGCTTATAGAACTATTAGGCTTTAAAGTCCCCGTTATAGTACCAGCTTTATTGGTCATTTTAGGCGGACTCATTTTTAGATTTGTTATGATAGAAGCTGGACAATTAACACGATTTCTATATTAAAAAATATAAACACATGAAACATCCATAACAAAAATATCAATACCCAAGGGAATGATTATATGGATGCGACATGTGACAAATAAAAAAACAATAAATACAAACACATGAAACTAGCAAATAAATCAACAAACAAACATACTTACTGGAATCCCTATTACGGAGGGTTTCTATTAGGTATATTAATCATTTTAACCTTTTTCCTTACCGGAAGAGGTTTAGGAGCAAGTGGCGCTATGAAAAGTAGTGTCGTTACTATAGTTGATAAAGTAGCTCCAACACATGCCGAAAACAATGCGTATTACAGCAAATTTCTTAGTAAAGGCGATACTCCAATGAATACCTGGTTAGTTTATGAAGCACTTGGTGTATTATTAGGCGCTTTTATTTCCGGTGGATTAAGTGGAAGAATTAGTTGGCGTGTTCAACATTCGCCTAAAATAACAAGCAAACGCCGACTTATTTTCGCATTAGGTGGCGGTATACTCTTTGGATTAGGCGCACAAATAGCAAGAGGTTGCACAAGTGGTGCAGCATTAAGCGGCATGGCAGTATTATCTACTGGTGGTTTTATAACCATGCTCGCCATTTTTGGCTCCGCTTATTTGTTTGCTTATTTATTTAGAAAAAATTGGATTTAATTAATTTAAAAATATAAAATATGGGACCTTTAATTCCTGATGGCACAATTCCTATGGAATGGGATAGCATCATTGCCATTTTAATCGGTATTGTTTTCGGGTTTATTTTAGAAGCTTCTGGCTTTTCATCTTCAAGAAAACTGGCTGGTGTCTTTTACGGATACGATTTCGCAGTATTAAAAGTATTTTTTACCGCTGCAGCTGTATCTGTAATTGGTATTTATTACATGGATTATTTAGGGTATTTAGACATTACCCAATTGTATGTACACCCTACTTATATATGGGCAGCCATAATTGGAGGTGTCATTATGGGTATTGGTTTTGTTGCAGGAGGCTTTTGCCCAGGAACAAGTTTATGTGCTGTGGCTATTGGCAAGTTAGATGCTTGGGTATATGTAATAGGTATCATGATTGGTGTTTTCTTATTTTCAGAACTTTACACTTTTATTGAGCCTATTTATAACGGCTATTTTTTAGGTAACATCACTTTAATAGATTCATTCGATTGGAATCCGTATTGGTTTATATTCATTTTTGCTATTATAGCTATTGTGGCATTTGTGGCATCAGATTTCATAAGAAAAAGAGTTAAAAAAGTATTTTATTAATTAAATGAACTCGATGATGGTTAAAAAAAGAACCGCTAAAATTTTAGCATTAAGATACAAAATAATGGCAGCCATACTTATTATGCTTGCTGGTGGCTTGGTTTTATTGCCTAAATACGAAAAGAGCGAAGGCATACCTGCCGAACAATTACTTAGCAATATTATTAGTCTTGAAAGATATGTATCTAGCGATCAAATTTCTGATAAATTAATTAATCAAGATCCTTCTTTTATACTCATTGATGTACGTGATGAAGATAGCTACACTAAGTATACACTTCCAAACGCTATCAATATTCCATTAAAAAATTTACTGGATGAAACGTTTGAATCTTTTTTAAATCAAGATCAATTTGATGTCGTATTCTTTTCAAATGATAATTTTTATGCAGATCAAGCTTGGGCAATATGTAACCGCTTAGAATATAAAAATTTACATGTTTTAAAAGGTGGTATAAATAAATGGTTTGCTACTATTATCAATCCGCAAGAACCCGACGAAAACATGCCTTCTGAAGCATTTGAATTGTACACAACAAGAAAAGCAGCCAGTATGTTTTATGGGGTCGTTTATCCAGATCAAGTAACATCAAATACTCCTATTAAAATAACTCCAAAACAAATAATAACAGTTAAAAAGAAAAAGAAAACTGCCGAAGGTGGTTGCTAAATTTAACAGTTAAAAAAATATATAACGGATGAAAGAGTTAGAAAAAATAAAACGAATATCAATTGCTTCAACACTTTTTATATTAGCTATATTAATTGGTCTTCTTACATACAAAAGACCAAAGAACACATATAAGTATAATTCTAAAAGCACACTCGAAAAATTATCAAGCCAAAATTACTTTGTAAACCTAAATGATATTAATAATCAAAATCATGTATTAGTTGATATAAGAAGTGCATACGAATTTGATAAAGGTCATTTAACAAATGCTGTAAACATTCATACTCCAGATCTTTTAGATGAAAAAAATTTAAACATCTTTAAAGAATTAAAAAACACCAATAAAACAGCCATTCTATATGGGAATAATCCCCATGAAGTTAATATGCCTTTTTTACTTCTCTACCAATTAGGCTATGATAATATAAAATTATTGACTGCTGAAAATAGTTATGTTCAAAATAAATTAATCACAAAAAATAGTGATATTGAGAAATCTAAAGCTGATGTGACTGCTTTTATAAATGCATCTAAAAAAAATGGAAATGTTAATACTGTAATACAGAATCATACTCCTAAAAAAACAATTACAGTTAGAAAGAAAAAGAAAAAAACGACTGAAGGCGGTTGTTAATCAAAAAGAACTCCTCGACTTTTAGCGTCGAGGTATCTATTAAAATTGTCATTGCCGAGAAATCGGGAATCTAAATACACCTTCAAAAACTAGTAGATATCAGAAGTTATTTTATATAGAATTCGTTATATTTGCAAATACATAACGATATTTAAATGATTTCCGTAGAAGATGCTATTCATTTAGTTAAAAAGAACACCAAACCGCTTTTAAAAGAGGCTATAAAACCTGTTGAAAAAGCTGGAGGCTACATACTATTTAAAGATGTCTATTCACCAATTAACATGCCTCCTTTCAGACAATCGGCAATGGATGGCTATGCGTTGAATTTGCATGATAATTTAAGCTACTCTTTGATTGATGAAGTGAAAGCTGGAGATAACCATCAACCCATTTTAAAAAAGGGAGAAGCCGTTAGAATTTTTACGGGTGCACCTGTCCCAGATACTGCAAATGCTATTATGATGCAGGAAAAAGTTAACAATGATGGTGATAAAATAACAATTGAGCATAGTATAAACCAAGAAACAAATATTAGACCACTTGGTGAGCAAGTTAAAGCAGGAGACATCGCTTTAAAAAAAGGAACAAAACTAACACCAGCAGCCATAGGTTATTTAACGTCACTAGGAATAACAACCGTTTCTGTTTTCAAAAAACCATTAATTGCATTAGTAACCACAGGAAATGAATTGGTAAAAGCAGGACAACCTTTAAATTATGGTCAGATTTACGAAAGCAATTCTACAATGCTTCAAAATGCCTTATATAATTTAAAGTTTTATGATATTTCTCTACACAAAGTTGAGGATGATTATGAAAAAACAAAATCGAAACTTCAAACAGTTATAAATGAAAATGATTTGGTTATTGTAACTGGTGGTATTTCGGTTGGTGATTACGATTTTGTTGGAAAATCACTTATTGAATTAAACACTGAAAATATCTTTTATAAAGTAAAGCAAAAACCAGGAAAGCCTCTTTTCTTTGGAAAAAAAGACAACACGCTCATTTTTGCTCTACCAGGAAATCCTGCTGCGGCACTTAGTTGTTTTTATGTTTATGTGAATATCGCATTGCAAAAAATGATGAATAGAGACGTTATCGAATTACCTCGTATTAAAGCAAAATCGTTATCAAACTTTGAAAAGAAAGGCGATAGACCCCAATTTTTAAAAGCGATTTATAATGCTAACAATGTTGAAATTTTAGAAGGACAAAATTCATCCATGCTACAAACATTTGCGCTTTCAAACGCATTGGTTTTTATACCTGGAACCGTTTCTAATATTTCTATTAATGACAACGTAGAGGTTATTTTACTTCCATCTTAAAATAAGGTTATGAACTATAAAATTAAAAGTAGAGTTTGGATTGAACATGATAATCATGTGCTTTTAGGTGAAGGCAGGGTTCAATTATTAAAAGCTATTGAAGCAACTGGTTCACTTTCTAAAGCAGCAAAATCATTAAATCTATCCTATAAAAAAGCTTGGAACCTTATAGACTCTGTAAATAAATCAGCTAAAAAGCCAGTAACTTTAAATAGTACTGGTGGCAAAGGTGGCGGTGGTGCCGAATTAACAGATTATGGCAAATCTTTAATTAAAGTTTTTGACGACATCAACAAAAATTGTTGGAACTTTTTAGATAAACAATTGGAAAAAATAGAAGCGCTTTAAATGTTAGAAAACCAATACATATACGCCTTTCTATTCATCCTGCCAATAATCTCATTTTTGTATTCTAGCGTAGGTCATGGAGGTGCTAGTGGTTATTTGGCGCTTATGGCTTTGTTTTCGTTTGCACCTGAAACCATGAAACCCACTGCCCTACTTCTTAATTTATTTGTTGCAGGCATTTCGTTTTATTATTATTACAAAGAAGGGTTTTTCAATAAAAAGCTATTTTTTGCATTTGCAATGACTTCAATTCCATTTGCCTTTTTAGGAGGTACGATTGAAATTGACGCTTCTATTTATAAAAAAATATTAGCCGTTTTATTGGTATTTGCCATTTTAAAAATGCTGAATGTTTTCGGAAAAGAAAAGGACACTATAAAAGATATCAAACTTTGGCAAGGTTTAATTGTTGGCGGTATTATTGGTTTTTTCTCAGGGCTTATAGGTATTGGAGGCGGTATCATTTTAACACCAATTATATTATTGCTGCATTGGGGTAAAATGAAAGAAGCCGCAGCCGTTTCAGCATTATTTATCTGGGTAAATTCTGCTTCAGGACTTATCGGACAATTAAGTAGCGGTGTTGTTTTAGAAAAAGAATCATTTTTATTAGTTGCTATTGCGCTTATCGGTGGCATTTTTGGAGGCTATTATGGCAGTAAAAAGATAAACAACAAAAAGCTTCGCTACATTTTGGCTTTTGTATTAACCATAGCCTGCTTTAAATTATTTTTCACATAAAATGTTAGACAAAAAAAACATAACTGGTATTATTTTGGCGGGTGGAAAAAGTACTCGTATGGGAACGGATAAAGGTTTTCTGTTATTAAACGAAAAGCCTTTTACACAATATAGCATTGATGCAATAAAACCTCTAGTATCTGAAATCTTAATTGTTTCAGATAATCCTGATTATGATGTATTCGGATTTAAACGCATAAGCGATATTACAAAAAATGCAGGACCAGTTGCAGGCATTTATTCTGGATTAGAAGCTTCTTCAACTGAATATAATTTAATTTTAAGCTGCGATATTCCTTTGATTACATCAGATATATTAAAAAAATTAATTAAAGCTATAGATGATACTTCCGAAGTCATTCAAATTGAAAGCAATGGTAAATCAATGCCCCTTATTGCATTATATAAAAAACAATGTAAAAATATTTTTGGTGAGCTATTAAAAACCGATGAAAGACGTTTACGAATTGCCGTCAACACATGCAAAACAAAAAATATAGTATTAGAATTAGAGCATGATATATTTACAATGAATGTGAATACACAAAACCAATTAAAAGCGATTGAAGATGTATATAACCGTTAAATATTTTGGACAAATAGCCGAAATAACACAACAAGATGAAGAATCTTTAGAGTTTTCTGGGCATTTAATTTCTGAATTACTAGAGCTTTTATATTCAAAATATAGCAGTTTAAAAACTAAGGATTTTCAAATTGCACAAAACCAGGAATTAGTAACTATTGAAACGGAATTAACTGGAGCAGAATTAGCACTCTTACCTCCTTTTGCTGGAGGGTAAAATATCCTGCAAGGTTTTTTTTGACCTTGAAGGTATCTAGGAGAAGTATAAAAAAAAGACCTACCAAGGTTATGGAAACCTTGCAGGATTAGTAAACATCAAAAATAGAAATGGTAGGATGAGATTCCTGCCTTAGCAAGAATGACAAACAGATACAACAGACATATCATTTTATCAGAAATAGGACAAGAAGGTCAAAATAAACTTTCCGACGCCAAAGTATTAGTTATTGGTGCTGGCGGTTTGGGCTGCCCTGTTTTACAATATTTAACAGCCGCTGGTATTGGCACTATTGGAATTGTTGATTTCGATGTAGTGGATATTTCAAACCTACAACGTCAAGTATTATTTGGAACATCATCATTAGAAAAAAATAAAGCAGAAGCGGCAAAAGAACGTTTAAAAGATTTAAACGACAGTATTTCAATTATCGCTTATGCGGAAAAACTAACGCACCAAAATGCCATTAATTTATTTAATCAATATGATATTATTGTTGATGGCTCTGATAATTTTGACACGCGCTATCTGGTAAACGATACATGTATTATTACAAACAAACCGTTAGTTTTTGGATCCATTTATAAATTTGAAGGTCAGGTTTCTGTTTTTAACTATAATAACGGTCCTAGTTACCGATGCCTATTTCCAAATCCACCAGAAAAAGGAACGGTTCCTAATTGTTCCGAAATTGGTGTTTTAGGTGTACTTCCCGGTATTATTGGTAGCATGCAAGCCAATGAAGTTTTAAAAATTATTTTAGGTATTGGCAACGCACTTTCAGGTAAATTACTTTGCTATAATGCATTGACGCTTCATAATTCAATATTAAAAATTAATAGAAACGAAGACGTTATTCAATCTGTTTTAAAAGACAAAGATAATTTTCATAAAAAACAGATGGAATTTAATTGTGAAATAGAGGTTATTCCTATATCAATTAAAGGTATTTTATTTGAAGAAAACATTCAATTTATTGATGTTAGAGAAACACATGAACAACCAAAAATTAAAAATTTCGAAGTCACAAATATTCCATTAAGTACATTGGAAAATAATATAGATAAAATCGATACAGCAAAAAAGAAAGCTATTTTTTGTCAATCAGGAATACGAAGTAAACAAGCTGTTTCAATTTTAAACAAACTAAATATTTCTAATTGCTTCAGCCTAAAGGAAGGTGCTGTAGAAATACTCAAATTAACACATAATTATAAAGGTAAAACAGACCTGACAGGTTTTAAAAACCTATAGATCTAAAAAAAAGACAAATGACAAATAAAAAACCTAAAAGCGTATTTAAACAAGGTGCTATTTCTTCAGAATTTATTGGAGAATCTATTGCAAAACACCAAACTAAAACAAGTATTGGCGCGCACAATATATTTTTAGGACAAGTAAGAGCGGATATTATTGACAACAAAACGGTTTCTGCCATAGAATATACAGCTTATGAAGATATGGCAAATGTAAAGTTTCACGAGATTAGAGAAGCAGCTTTTGAGAAATTCGAACTCACTTGTATGCATATTTATCATAGTTTAGGAATGGTTAAAGCTGGTGAAATTTGTTTATTCGTATTTGTATCATCCCCTAGAAGAAAAGTCGTTTTTAAAGCATTAGAATATATTGTTGAAGCCATAAAAGCAGATGTTCCTGTTTTTGGAAAAGAATTATTTGAAGATGATACACACCAATGGAAAGTAAACAATTGATTAATGACTATTGAATATTTATTATTTAAGGCTCCATGAAAGAACAACTAAAAAAACGGACTAAAATTTTCGCCCACAACTGTGTAAAATTAACGCAATCGCTTCCTAACGCATATCTTTCAAATCATATTAAAAGTCAATTAATTAGATGTTCTACTTCTGTTGCAGCAAATTATCGAGCTACATGTATTGCTCAATCTAAACCTAGTTTCACTGCAAAAATCAGTATTGTTATTGAAGAAGTCGATGAATCAAACTTTTGGTTAGAGTTTGCCTTAGATGAAAATATAATTGAGAAACATCAAATAGAAAATCTAATGAAAGAATCTAGCGAATTAACAGCAATATTTATGGCTTCAAGAAAAACAGCAAGCCGGAAATAATCAATAGAAAATAATAAATATTCAATTTAAAATGGTCGATATCACACATAAAAGTACAACACTAAGAACCGCAGTAGCACAAGCCGTTGTAAAAGTTAGTAAACTAGAAACAATTACTGCCATACAAAATGATACCGTTCCCAAGGGCAACGTATTTGCTATGAGTAAAGCAGCAGGATTGTTAGGTGTAAAACGCACACCAGATATTTTACCTGATTGTCACCCCTTGCCTATTGAATTTACAGGTGTTGAATATGACATAAACGGATTAGAAATCACCGTACTTTTTACCGTAAAAACCATCTACAAAACAGGCGTAGAAGTTGAAGCCATGCATGGTGCTAGCGTTGTAGCTTTAAATATGTATGATATGCTAAAACCTATTGATAAAGGCATAGAAATTCACGCGATAAAACTGCTGAATAAAAAAGGCGGAAAATCGGACTTTAGAGATAAATTCAGAAAAGATTTAACAGCCGTAGTTATTGTTTGTTCTGATACAATTTCGGCAGGACATAAAGAAGATAAAGCAGGAAAAGCTATTATTGAAAAATTAGAATCTTGTGATGTAAAAATCACCGATTACATTATTATTCCTGATGAAATAAAGGATATCCAAGAGAAAGCAAAAAGCTATCAAGAAGCTGGTGTCGATTTAATAATTTATACAGGTGGCACAGGACTTTCTGGACGCGATGTAACTCCAGAAGCTTTATTGCCTTTATTAGACCGAAGAATCCCAGGAATAGAAGAAGCCATCCGTAATTACGGACAAGACAGAACGCCATTTTCTATGCTTTCTAGAAGTGTGGCAGGAACTATAAAAGACACCTTGATATTGGCTTTGCCAGGATCAACCAATGGTGCTAAAGAATCCATGGATGCTATATTTCCATCGGTATTACATATTTTTAGAATTTTAAAAGGTGCGAGACACGATTAAATGGATAATAACAAAAACATATTACAAGATAATTTTGGTAGAGACCACGCCTACCTACGTATTTCATTAATTGAACGCTGCAATTTACGCTGTTCTTATTGTATGCCAGAAGAAGGCGTGCAACTCTCTCCTAAAAGTCATTTAATGACTTACGAGGAAATATATGATATTGCAAAAACCTTTGTAAAACATGGTGTTACTAAAATAAGATTAACAGGTGGCGAACCTTTAATTAGAAAAGATATTCCAATTATTTTAGAAAAATTGGCCACGCTTCCTGTAGAATTATCTATAACGTCTAATGCTGTTATTATTGATAAATTTATTGATATACTAAAAGCTAATAAGGTTAAAAGTATTAACGTGAGTTTAGATTCCTTAGATAAAGAAAAATTTAAACATATTACGCGTCGCGATCAATTTGAAAAAGTTTACAACAATATTTTATTATTAGTAAAAGAAGGTTTCAAAGTAAAATTGAATGCTGTTTTAATGAAAGACTTTAATGATAACGAAATTATTGATTTTATCAACTTCACAAAAGATTTACCAATTTCAGTTCGGTTTATTGAATTCATGCCTTTTGATGGTAATAAATGGGATATGAGCAAAATGGTGTCTTATGCTGAAGTTATGCAGTATGTAAATGCAGCTTTTTCCGAAACGCAAATTGAACGCCTACAAGATGCGCCTAATGACACCTCCAAAAACTATAAAATAAAAGACTACACTGGTAGCTTTGCTATTATAAGTTCGGTTACCAATCCGTTTTGTGATTCTTGCAATAGGTTGCGATTAACTGCTAACGGACAACTAAAAAACTGTTTATTTTCATCTGGAGAATCAGATTTGCTAACCACACTCCGCGCAGGAAAATCTATTGAACCTGTTATTCAAAAAGCAGTTCAAGCAAAATTTAAAATCCGTGGTGGCATGAATACTATTGAAAAACTTCAAGAACCTAAACTACATAGCAAAAATAGAAGCATGATTACGATTGGAGGGTAAAAGGTTAAAATCATTAATTTCTATCTATAGAGAACTTAAATCTAACTTAGTCGTGCATTTTCCCTTTTTAATGGCTATATAACTATGAACGTTACCAAGTTCAGATATTAATGAAAGTTTAGTTTGTACAAATATTTCGTAAGCATCAATATCGGCAAGTACAATTTTTAATAAAAAATCAAAATTTCCAGACACTTGATAACACTCTGTAACTTCCTTAAAATCATTAACTTGATTTAAAAATTTTTGCAAGTAACTACGTGTATGACCTTTCAATTTAACCCCAATAAATATAGTTTGCTTTAAACCAATTTTCCGTTCATTTAATAAAGCAACATACTTATCAATATACCCTTCTTTCTCTAACTTTTTAATTCTTTCAAAAACTGGAGTTGGAGAAAGATTTAATCTTTCAGCTAACTTTTTTGTTGTAATTCTACAATCGTTTTGTAAAATCTCTAATATTTTCAAATCTATTTTGTCTAATCTCGTCTTCATTTAGATAAATATTATGTTAAACAAATATGCTAATTATCAACTAAAGAATAAAAATACATAAAAAACATTATAAATAGATAAATAAACCAAATACTAAACATATAACAGTGAAAAATAACATTTTATGTTGATTGTATATAAATTTGTTAGGGAACAGAATTAATTTTCACACTTAAATTTACCAATGAAAACTATTTCGAAAAGCATAAAATCTCTATTCAAACCTTATTTAACAGTTAAAAACGGTTATAAAGGAGGAAAAGGAATTTCTTCTACAAAAGAAAATCAAAAAACATATAAACTTTCCTCTAATGAAAATCCTATTGGAACTTCTCCTCGTGCTTTACAAGCTATTAAAAATGCATTAAACGATTTACATTTATATCCTGATGCTACAGATATTCGCTTAAGAGAAGAGCTCGTAAAGTCATACAATTACCAATTGGATATAAATCAATTTATTTGTGCTTCAAGCGGATCGGAACTAATAGATTTAATCATTAGAGCCTTCATTAGAGAAGGAGATGAAGTTATTGTCTCTACACCTTGTTTTGTTCCTTATAAAATGTTTTCTACTTGGTCTGGAGCAACCGTTATTGATGTCCCTCTAATTAAAGAAAACTATGCATTAGATGTAAATAATATTATTAACGCCGTTACAAATAAAACTAGAATTATATTTTTAACAAGCCCCAATAACCCAACAGGTTCATACATTTCAAAAAATAAATTTGAATCTTTAATGCAACAACTACCTCCTAATGTTGTGGTTGTTTTTGATGAAGTATATTGGCATTTTGCAGATGCGGAAAATTATGTAAGAGCTTTAAATTATGTTTCAAAATATCCAAATTTAATAGCTATTAATAGCTTTTCAAAAACCTATGGTTTGGCTTCGTTAAGAGTAGGGTATTCATATATGAATATTGAAGTCGCAGCTTATTTAAGACAAATTTGCAAACCTTTTTTAATTACAAAACTATCCTTAGAAGCGGCTATTGCTTCATTAACTGATTTTTCATTTATTAAACAAACTGTTGATACTATTCAATCGGAAAAAATCTATTTAGAAGAACAATTTGATAAACTTGGAATTCAATATTATCCTACTCAAGCCAATTTTTATTTAATAACACCACCAACTACAAGTAATGAATTTGTTCATTTTTTAGCACAAGAAGGGATTGCAATTCGTCCTGTAGACAATTTTGGAGCAGTTGGAAAAGTAAGAATTTCAATTGGAACTAGAGACGCTAATGAAGCATTAGTTAAAGCTTTAAAAAAGCTAAAAATAGTTTCACTTAACTAAAATATATAAATATTAACTAAATAATATACTTATGGCACGTTATCATACTTTAGGGAAGATTCCAAAAAAGCGTCATACTGCTTTTGCAAAAAGCGAAGGAGGTTTGTATCAAGAAGAGCTTTTTGGAACCGCTGGCTTTACAGGAATTTCTTCATTGTTGTATCATATACATCCTCCAACAGTAGTTTCTGAAATCAGAGATTTAGGCTCAATAGCACCAACAATAGCTATTGAAAAAAATATGAAAGCGCTAAGTTTTAAAGGATTTTCTATAAAACCAGAAAAGGATTATTTAGAAAGCAGAAAAACTTTGTTTGTTAACGCCGATTTACATATTGGACTAGCTGCACCCATAGAGTTTTCAAAAGAATATTTCTATAAAAACGCTGATGCTGATGAAATGTTATTTATACATAAAGGCTCAGGAAAGTTAAAAACGTGTTACGGTTTAATTGATTTTAAATATGGTGATTATGTAATAATTCCTAAAGGTGTCATTTATCAAATAGATTTTGATTCTGAAGAAAACAGAATTTTGTATGTAGAATCTTTTGAGCCTATAGTTACTCCAAAAAGATACCGAAACAATTTTGGGCAATTATTAGAACACGCACCTTTTTGTGAACGTGATTTTAAATTGCCAAATAACCTAGAAACTTTTGATGAAAAAGGGGCGTTTAAAATTAAGGTAAAAAAACAAGGAAATATGTGGGAGTACATATATAAAAATCATCCTTTTGACGTCGTTGGATGGGACGGCTTTCATTATCCATTTGCCTTTTCTATTCACGATTTCGAACCTATTACTGGCAGAATTCACATGCCACCTCCAATACATCAAACGTGGGAATCTGCGGGGTTTGTAGTATGCAGCTTTGTACCGAGGTTATACGATTATCATCCAAAATCAATTCCAGCACCATACCATCATTCCAATATAGATTCTGATGAATTATTGTATTACGTTGATGGCGATTTTATGAGTAGAAACAACATTGAATTAGGACAACTAACATTACATCCAGGCGGTGTGCCACACGGACCTCATCCTGGAGCTATAGAAAGAAGTATTGGTAAAAAAGAAACTCAGGAACTAGCTGTCATGATAGATCCTTTTAAACCTTTATCAATTACTGAAGAAGCATTAAAACTCAAAGTAGAAAATTATTATAAATCTTGGAATACAAATAATTAAAAATATAAAACATGTCATCCGAAATAAAAAATTTAAAAGATTTACAAAACACAGAATATTCATTAAAAAAATTATTTGATGATGCAGAAGATTTCCTTCCGTTATTAGGAACCGATTATGTTGAATTATATGTTGGAAATGCAAAGCAATCTGCTCATTTTTATAAAACAGCTTTTGGTTTTCAGTCTGATGCCTATGCAGGTTTAGAAACAGGCATGAAAGACCGTGTTTCTTATGTATTAAAACAAGATAAAATAAGACTGGTTTTAACAACTTCATTAAAAGAAGGAGGTGAAATTAATGAGCATATTAACAAACACGGAGATGGTGTAAAAATAGTTGCTCTTTGGGTTGAAGACGCTACAAAATCTTGGGAAGAAACAACTAAAAGGGGCGCAAAATCTTTTATGGAACCAACACGAGAAGACGATGGTGATAATGGCTATGTTATTCGTTCTGGTATTCATACATACGGAGATACTATTCACCTTTTTGTTGAAAGAAAAAATTATACAGGTGTATTTTTACCAAACTTTAAAAAATGGGAATCTCATTACAACCCAAGTCCTGTAGGTTTAAAATTTATAGACCACATGGTAGGTAATGTAGGCTGGGATGAAATGAATAAATGGTGTGAGTTTTATGCAAAAGTTATGGGGTTTGCACAAATAATTTCTTTTGATGATAAAGATATATCTACAGAATACACGGCTTTAATGAGTAAAGTAATGTCTAACGGTAACGGACGTATAAAATTCCCAATTAATGAACCAGCCGAAGGAAAAAGAAAATCTCAAATTGAAGAATATATCGATTTTTATAATGGTCCAGGTATTCAACATATTGCAGTTGCAACAAATGATATAGTTGCAACAGTTTCAGAAATGAAAAATAGGGGTGTCGAATTTTTATACGTTCCTGAAAACTATTACGACGATTTAATAGAGCGTGTTGGTAACATTGATGAGAATGTTGAAGTTCTAAAAAAACATGGTATTTTAATAGACAGAGATGACGAAGGTTATTTATTGCAATTATTCACAAAACCAGTTGTAGATAGACCAACCATGTTTTTTGAAATAATTCAACGAAAAGGGGCTCAGTCATTTGGTAAAGGAAATTTCAAAGCTTTATTTGAAGCTATTGAAAGAGAGCAAGAAAATAGAGGTACGTTATAATTTTATTTAATGAGTAAAAAATCTGAACATAAATTAAAATTAAACCGTGTAACAAAGAGGTTACCAAATCATTTACGGAAGTTTATTGTAAAACAACCTTACGAAGAATATACAGCACAAAATCATGCTGTATGGAGGTATGTAATGCGTTTAAACATAGACTATTTAAAGAATGCAGCTCATAGTTATTATTTAGAAGGACTAGAAAAAGCAGGCATCTCAACAGATTATATTCCTAAAATGGAAGGAATGAATCGAATCTTAAAAGAAATTGGTTGGGCTGCTGTTTCCGTTGATGGATTTATTCCTCCCAATGCCTTTATGGAATTTCAGGCGTACAACGTATTGGTTATTGCTTCAGATATTAGAACCATAGAACATATAGAATATACGCCTGCACCAGATATTATTCATGAAGCCGCTGGACATGCACCAATCATTGCAAACTCTGAATATGCTGAATATTTAAGACGCTTTGGTGAAATTGGAAGTAAAGCCATATCTTCTGAAAAAGATTATGAAATGTATGAAGCCGTACGGCATTTATCTATTATAAAAGAAGATCCAACAACACCTGCTGAAGACATTGAAAAAGCGACAAAAGTAGTTAACGATCTTCAAAATAATATTGGAGAATTATCTGAAATGGCTCAAATTAGAAATCTACATTGGTGGACTGTAGAATATGGTTTAATTGGCACATTAGAAAACCCAAAAATTTATGGAGCAGGCTTATTATCTTCAATTGGAGAAAGTAAAAATTACTTAAATAAAGACATAAAAAAATTACCGTATTCCATAGAAGCAGCAACAATTAATTTTGATATTACAAAACCCCAACCACAATTATTTGTAACACCAAATTTTGCACATTTAAGTTATGTGCTCGAAAAGTTTGCTAATACAATGGCTTTAAGAAAAGGCGGATTAGAAGGTGTTGAAAAATTAATTCAATCCCAAAATATTGGAACTATAGAATTGAGTACTGGAATTCAAATTTCAGGAAAATTCTCGAACGTAATTAGTCATCAAAATAAACCCATTTATATTCAAACAATTGGCAAAACAGCATTAGCTTCAAGAGATAAAGAATTAATTGGTCACGGAACTAATAATCATTCTGATGGATTTGGAAGTCCTATTGGAAAGTTAGAAGGTATTAATTTAGCAATTGAAGACATGTCTCCAAAAGATTTGGAAGTTTATGGTATTTATGAAGGACTTACTACCGAATTAATTTTTGAAGGCGGAATTAAAGTTATTGGACAAATTATAACAGGGAAAAGAGATTTACAAGGTAAAATTTTATTAATTTCTTTTAAAAATTGTACCGTAACTTACAACGATGACGTTTTATTTAAACCTGAATGGGGCATTTATGATATGGCTGTTGGAAAGGAAATAAGTTCTGCATTTTCAGGACCAGCTTCAAACGAATCTTTTGAGAATCTTTATAAAGTTCCAAAAGAAAAAACACATAAAATTTCCTACTCCAAAGAAGATAAAAAATTGTATTCTTTTTATTCTGAGATTAGGAAAATTAGAGAATCGAATTCGTTAGACTTAAATAAAATTGAAAAAATATTTAACGAGGTATCTATTGAATATCCTGAAGAATGGTTGTTATTACTTGAAATTTACGAGTTAGTGAATACTTTTAAGAATGATTTTTCTAATAAAGTTCTAAACAAACTTAAAGCGTTAAAAACAAATAAAAAATACAAAAAACTAGTTGAAGACGGCATTAATTTACTGTCTAAAAACACCATTAAACAACAATAAAAACTTGTATTTTTAAAAAAGTTAAACTTGAATGAGATTATTATTATTGAAGATTTTTACATTGTAATTAGGAGAGGTTATTGTAAAAAAGATGATATAACAATAGGTTTCTGAGAAGTATAATCTCAAATATTGCCCACAAAATTATGAAAAACAGTATATCAATAGATCCAAACACACTTTCTACAAAGAAGTTACATAGCATTTTATTATCAGCTGTAGCCCCAAGACCTATAGCTTTGGCAAGTACTGTAAATAATAAAGGTATAGTGAATTTGAGTCCATTTAGTTTTTTTAATGTATTTAGTGCAAATCCTCCTATTTTAATTTTTTCTCCAGCTCGCAGAGTAAGAGATAATACAACAAAACATACTTTAGAAAACGTTGAAAACACAAAAGAAGTAGTCATTAATATTGTAAACTTTCCTATAGTTGAGCAAGTTTCATTATCAAGTACAGAATACGAGGAAGGCGTAAATGAATTTATAAAATCTGGATTAACTGAAGTTCCTTCAGAAAAAATTAAACCGCCAAGAGTACAAGAATCTCCAATTTCTTTTGAATGTGTAGTAGATAACATTATTCATTTAGGACATGAGGGTGGCGCTGGTAATCTAGTTATTTGTAAGGTTGTTCAAATTCATATAAATAATGAATATCTAGATGCTGATGACAATATTGATACAAAAAAATTAGACTTAGTAGCTCGATTAGGAGCAAATTGGTATACCCGAATTACTGAAGAATCGTTGTTTGAAATACCAAAACCAATTTTTACAAAAGGCATTGGCGTTGATAAACTACCAAAGCATATTTTTTCAACAAGTGTTTTATCAGGAAATAATATTGGCAGACTAGGAAACTATAAAGGCATTCCAACAACTCAAGAAATTGAAGAAAGCAAAATTTTACCCGAAGTGGTTAAAGTACTTTCTATTAAAGATAATCAAGAAAAATTAGAAGCTCTACATAAAATAGTTAAGCTTCATTTAGAAAATGATAATTTAGATATAGCAATAAAAATATTATTCTGCTTATAATACCTAGTTTTTATAAAACACTATTTCAACCACAGCTTAAAATTAGCTAATAACACAAACCTATTTTATATATAGAAACCTATTTTTTATTAATCTCAAATGAAATAATTATACGAGTTATTTTGCTTGTCTTAAATTGGATAAATTAGTTCTTTCTAAAAAATAAATGAATTTGTTATTTAAAATTACTTCCTATAAAATATGCAGATGGTTAACAATAATTTGTTTTGTTAATTTATCATCATAATTTTTATTCCCTTTATTTTTAATGTTTAACCAAAACCTTCTTTTCAAAACTACTTTTTGGGGCTTCGCAAAGTGAACATTCATAGGTTTCCGAAAGGCTTTCAAAAGGTGTAAATGGTTCTATATTTTGGGTAATATCTCCGTAAGTTTCATTATAAATGGTTAAACAATCTTTACATTGATACACCTCTTCTTCTATAGCATCCTTATTAACTTCTAGTACTTTTTCTTCTGTGTTTTCAGTTCCTAATTGTTCAAAATATAACTGACTAAGCTCCATCAATAACCCAGGTAATTCGACCTTATCTACATCTTGCACATGCATAACATACTCTCGTGTATTCGGATCGAAATTCTTAGCATACAAGAGGTTATAAGTATCCCTAATAATAAAATCGCCCAAAGCTTCTGGTTGTTTATTTTTTTCAATAACTACCGATGTGAAATTATAGGTATCGCTTCCGTAATTGGAAATACCAAAGGTTAACCCATAGGTACTAATATCGTTCTGGTCAAAATTAGTTACCAAATATTTTTTTAAGCTTAAAGCGTCTTTGTCGTTAACGGGTAAATGCCAATTTAGTTCTAGCATAGAATGACGTACATTTATACCATATCTGCCTAAAAACTTCTCCCAATGTATTTTAGAGTCTATTGGAATTCCTTTAACTATAAATGATTTCCAAGGCGTTATCGATATTTTACCAATTTTACTCTCTGCACATAATTCGCACATGGCTTTTAAAAAGGATAAATCGTATCTGTTGTTTCTCCAATAGAGACCCAACCAATATTTATCCATAGCGATTCTGTTCATGCCTTCATAATATGGAAATGGGTAAAACGGGACTTCTAAAGGTTTATCAACTGTTCTATTATTTGTATCGATAGCATCACTTACTAAATCGAAAATAGTTTCGATGGTTTCAGGTTCTTCTTGCAAAATATTCTCAATAGCAAGCTCTATTTTATCCATATCCCAACTATAAATTAGTGCCGGATACATTTCTGTTTTTTTCCATTCTGGAAGTCGGATATACAGATACCAATAATCTTCATGTTCTGAAGCTATAAAATTAATATGTCCCGTAAATAAAGGCACTAAACGCTGTTTGGGATCGGTAATATTTAATCTTAATTTAAGTTTATGCTTAAATTGTTCTATGATATATAAATATCTATCACTGGTAAGCCATGATGTGCTTGGTAAAATATCTGCCGACACATAAGATGAGGCTATATTTTCTACACCATCTCTTTTTGGTTTAATAAACTGAATTTTATCAAATTGACTAAACTTAGTTTCATCAATATCTTCTGGAAATATAATATCCTGTCGAGAACCAAAAGATATGGCATCTAAACCTAAACTTTCTGCTGCTTCACATATATATTTGAGCTCGCCAGGAGATAATACACCTCCATTTATTAGTAATCTATAAGGTTCTTTTATCATGCCAATACTTTTGTATTATTCAATATTTCTCGAACTTCTGTTTTACAACTTCCGCAACCTAAACCTGCTCCTGTTTTATTACAAAGCGCTGTAAAATCGGTGCAACCATCTTTAATAGTTTCTTCAATATTACCAGCTCCTACCTGACTGCAAGAACATACTAATTTACCTAAAACAGGTACGTCGTTTGAAGCACCTCGCAATAAGGTATTTCGTTTATCAGACATTTCTATTTTACTCTCAATCATCGTTTTAAATTCGGCAAATTCGTTTTTATCGCCCATTAAAACGGCTCCAATTAAAAGATCATCTTTTACAATACATTTTTTATAGTAACGCTTTTTAATATCGGTAAAAATAACTTCCTCATAGCTATCATCATTTTCAGGCACATTAATCTCTCCAATACTACAAAGGTTAAGATCGTTGAATTTTAAAATATTCATTAACACCGATCCGTGATACGAACAACTAATATCGCCAGCAATAAAATTTGCTAAAATATTAGCTTGCTGTTCTGCTGCCGATGTAATTCCGAATAATTGATTATTATATTCTGCTATTTCTCCGATAGCAAAAATATCTGGATGTGACGATTGTAAATGTTGATTTACTTTAACACCACGACTACAATCAATACCATTCTCTCTTGCTATCTCGATATTAGGAATGGTTCCAATGGCATAAACAATTGCATTCGCCGTAATTAATTTTCCACTTTTAAGTGTAATGTTTAATTCGCCTGTATCATCATCATCAAACACGGTGCTTACTTCATTATCAAAATAAATTTGAATACCACGCTCTTGTACATCTAAAGCTAGCAATTTACTAGAAACCTTATCTAATTGACGCTCCATTAATCGTGATGCACGCTGAATGATCGTAATTTTTACATTTTTATGCTTCATAGCAGCAGCCAACTCTAATCCTAATAAACC
Source organism: Flavobacteriaceae bacterium HL-DH10 (assembly GCA_031826515.1). Taxonomy (NCBI): domain Bacteria; kingdom Pseudomonadati; phylum Bacteroidota; class Flavobacteriia; order Flavobacteriales; family Flavobacteriaceae; genus Thalassobellus; species Thalassobellus suaedae. The sequence continues at coordinate 170,890 of CP134536.1, forward strand.
ACCACCTACAATAGCAACATGTTGTTCTTCTGGAGGTAATCCTGTAGCATCTAAATAAGATTTAAAGGCATCAGCATCACTTTTATTTCGCATCGTAAACCTACCTGGTAAATCTATTTGAACATCCTTTGGAATAAAGGCTCGACTACCTGTAGCTAGAATGAGTTTATCAAACGAGTATGCTTCACCATCACTAGCGGTTACTACTTTGTTTTCTTTATCTATTTTAGTAATAAGCGTTTCAGGGTGTACCGTAATATTAAGTTTATTTAACTCTACTTTCTTTATTTTAAGAAGCTGCTCCCAGGTTAATTCCTCGGTAACATATTCTGGTAATAAAACTCGGTTATAAAACAAATTAGGCTCTTTAGAAAATACATGAATTTCATCCACTTCATTATACTCTCTATAATTTTGTACAAACCTAAAAGCTGCCGCACCTGCACCTGCAATAATTATTTTTTCTGCTTTCTTTTTATATTTTGAAACCGAAACTGTCGTGAACTTAAAATCGGGTTCTTTCGACTGCGGATCTATATGTGTATTGGTTAAATTATTCGTTCTATTTAAATCACTTTGCAATTGTTTCCCCCAATGCATAGGTAAAAACACGACGCCTTTTTTTATAGCATCAGTAACTTTAGCACGTACCCTAACAACACCATTAGCACTTTTAATTTCTGAAATATTGCCATCTTTTATCTTATTTAAATAAGCATCCACAGGGTTTATTTCTAAAACTGGTGTTGGATAATGTGTTTTTAAACGCGAAACCTTTCCTGTTTTAGTCATAGTGTGCCATTGATCTCGCACACGACCTGTTGTTAAAATTAAAGGATACTCGCCATTTGGTTGCACCGATGTATTCTTAATAGTTTTTGCAACATTAAAAATGGCTTTTTGCGAAGGCGTATAAAACTTTTTATCTTCAAATAATCTTGGAGTTCCGCTATGTCTATATTCGGGCACTGGCCATTGAAAAGTACCTTCATGCTTTAATCTATAATAGTTTAAAAAAGACACATCAATTTTTGTCCCTTTTGTCATAGACGCATACTCATCATAAATCTCTTCGGCACTGTTATAGTTAAAACCTCTAAACCCCATACGTTGCGCAAAATCACAAAATATCTCGACATCTGGTCTGGCTTCACCTGGTGCATTAATTTCTTTAGGTAAGTATGAAATACGTCTTTCAGAATTTGTCATAGTCCCTTCCTTCTCTAACCAACCGGCAGCAGGAAGTACTAAATCGGCATACTCAAGAGTATCTGCTTTATGCGAAATATCTTGAACTACCACAAACTTAGCGTTTTTCATGGCACGCTCAATTTGATGTGTATTTGGCAAGCTAACTAACGGATTAGTACAAGCAATCCAAACGGCTTTAAGTTTTCCGCTTTCAAGTGCTTCAAACATTTCGGTAGCTGTTAAACCTGGTTTTGGAGAAATACTATCTACACCCCAAAACTGAGCCACTTCACGTCGATGTTCTTCATTTTGCAAATCTTTATGAACCGCTAATAAATTTGCCATTCCTCCTACTTCGCGACCACCCATAGCATTAGGCTGTCCAGTTAATGAAAAAGGTCCGGATCCTGGTTTTCCAACTTGTCCCGTAATTAACGACAAATTTAGAAGCGCTGTATTTTTATCGGTTCCCACCACACTCTGGTTAAGTCCCATAGCCCACATACTAATAAAACCCTTTGAAAGTCCGATAGTATCTGCTGCTTTTCTTATTTCTTTTTCAGAAACGCCACATAATTTTGATGCTTCTTTTAAGGACGTTCCAAAAATCTGTTCTTTATAATCACTAAAACCTTCAGTATGCTTTTTAATAAATGCTTCATCAATTAAACCACGCTTATATAAACAACGTGCGATAGCATTATAAAGAATAACATCGGTTCCTGGAAGAATTTGAAGGTGGATATCTGCAAAGTTAGCTGTATCCGTTTTTCGTGGATCTACAACTATAATTTTAACATCAGGGTTCTTTTCTTTATGCTGCTCGATGCGTCTAAAAAGAATAGGATGACACCAAGCTGGGTTAGCCCCAGTAATTAAAAAACAATCTGCCAACTCTATATCTGCATACGAGATAGGCACACTATCTTCCCCAAATGTTTTTTTATAACCAACCACTGCCGAACTCATACACAAGCGTGAATTGGTATCTATATTATTGGTTCCTATAAACCCTTTTGTAAGTTTATTAGCAATATAATATTCTTCAGTTAAACTTTGTCCAGACACATAAAATGCCACACTATCTGGTCCATGTTTTTTAATAATAGATTTAAAAACGCTCGCAGCTCTGTCTAAGGCATCGTCCCAACTTACACGCTCACGCGGATGCGAACGACTCCATCGCATTTCTGGATATAAAATTCTATCAGACGTGTCATTTACAACATAATGCAAATTCATTCCCTTAGAACATAGCATGCCTTTGTTTACCGGATGGTCTTTATCGCCTTCTACTAAAACCTTATTATTATGGTCTTTTTTAACAATAATACCACATCCAACTCCACAATAAGAGCATGTTGTTTTTACTTCATTTTTAGACATTTACACCTGCGTTTTACACGAATTAAAAAAATATTATAATACCAAACAAGTATCTATACTTACTATTCTCAATACTCTAATAAAGCTAACATAAATCATTAAATTGATAAAATTTAATAGCAAAAATTAACTTTTTACTTTTATAGGTTGAAGGTCTCCTGTTAAAGATTCACTAACTGAAGGCACCTCTTCATCTTCTGAAGAAAATTTAATTGCTAAAGCTAAAAACCCTGTGGCTATTACAACAAAACCAATAATAAAATAGCCTTGTGACACTGCTGAAGATGATGCTGCAGACTGTGCTACTTTTAAAGCATGATCGCCTAAACCTTCATTAGCTACTATGGCTGCTTTTTCTGCTAAAGCCGATTTAGATTTTAATAAAAAAGCCGCTAAAAAAGCCCCTACATTACCACCTGCTCCAACAATTCCTGAAACAGACCCAATGGCCTTTTTGTTTATAAATGGCACGACTGAAAATGTTGCGCCTTCTGCCATTTGAACCGATAAGCTAAAAAGAATTAAAAATACAACCCCTACAATAATACTTGTGGTAGTCGAAAAAGTAACCAACATGATACCTTGTAATGTTAAAATGAATGATAAAAATAATACACGGCCTCGTAACCCTTTTAATTTCCCGAATTTATCACCAAAAAAACCACCTAATGTACGCGCAAAAATATTCATTAAAGCGAATGATAACACGATGTTCCCTGCTGTTAATCGTTCTAATTGAAACGTATTTTGAAGATAATCATCCATAGTACCATATACGGTAAGTTCGATACCAAAACTAGCTGCATAGACAACAAATAAAATCCAGATTCTATAATCTTTAATAACTTCTAAAAAACCAACTTGATCCTTTTTGGTAGCTACCATTTCTCCAGCAGCTTTTAACTCATTAAAATTACCTTTTGGAGTATCTTGAGTAAAGAAAAAATAAACCAAGCCCATTAAAAAACAAATAACACCTGCAATAACCATAGAATATCTCCAAGCTTCGGTATCTGCAATACCAAAACTCACTACTGCTGCAGCAATTAAAGGCATCCCTAAACGATTAGCACCACCACCAAGATTTCCCCATCCAGCAGATGTTGCATTGGCAGTACCTACAATATTTGGTGCAAACATTAAAGACGTATGCACTTGTGTAATTACAAACGAGGCTCCAATAAAACCTATAAATAATCTACATATTAAAAACTGAAGCGGTGTTTGTACCAATCCGCACAAAATAACAGGAATAGCACCTATTATTAGCAACCATGTATAACATAATCTCGGGCCATATTTATCGCATAATTTACCAATAAGTAAACGTGCAAATACAGTTCCTGAAACTGCGAGAATAATGGAATTCCATTTTTGATCTGGGGTTAACCCCAAGTCTCTAACAACATCTGGCATAAAGGGTACAATACCAAACCATGCGAAGAAACACATGAAAAACGAAATAGAGGTTATCCAAAACGTACGTATTGAAACATCTTTAAAATTGAATAAATTTAATTTTGTGGCTTTAACTGCGTCTATATTTATCATAACTAAGTATTATTATAGCGACAAAATTAAGTATAAATACTTAATTTTGGAGTATAAAAATACGTATTTTACGTAAAAATGTAATATTGTTAATTATGAAATAAAGATTTTGAGGATTTAATAAAATGATGGAAATATTAAAAGTTTTTTATTAGAATACATAAAAATTCTGACATACCATATTGATTTTAAAATGAAAAAACCATTATAAATGTAGGTATTTAACTATATTTGATTATATCAATAATACAGATAAACATACTAGTGTGTTTATTTAAGTGTTAGGCAAAATTATGAAACAGAAACTTCCAATATTTTTAATAATCCTGTTTTTGACTTTTAGTTGTGTTCAAAAAAAAGAAAATCGGAAAAAGACGAATGAATTAGATGTTGGAATAAAAGAAAAAATAATTACAAAAAAAGAACAATTTCAGAACAGTTTTAAAATTGACACTTCTCTGACTAAAAAAATTGCATTTGATTTTATAAAAGTTTCAAACTCTTTAAAAACAGATAGCATTTTGTCAATCTGTAATTGTGACAAAGACAAAAAAACCAATACAATTAAAATACAACTTGAAACAGGAATTCCAATTAAAAAAGATTTAGACACAATAAGTGAAAGCTCAAATAAAAAATGGAATACTGTATTACAAACAAGAGATTTAGGTTATTTAAAAGAATTAAAAGGTCAATTTAAATTTTTGAACATAATCTTAAAGGACTGTTTAGTCAAGAGTATAAACTTATATTCTAAATCAACTGCAAAAGAATATAATGGGAATGATTTTGACTCATTATCAATTGAAAGATACAAAATAAACATCTCTAAATTTAACTATTCAATAGCTTCTGATATTTATGGAGAATTTGAATTTAGGTTAAATAAAGAGTTTGGGCTTTTCAAAAATGACACAATCTTAAAAGGTCGTTTTCTATGTAATAATTGGAGAATTTGGGAAAGCGAAAAAATCAAAAATTGGAATATTAATAAACAGTCAAAAGAAACGAGCATTGAATAAAAAACTTTGCCTAACACCGTATCCTATGAAAAGCACTAGCCTAGTTCTCCAAAGTTATTATTTATTTTTTAATTATCTCATAATGATGACTCTGTGGTGTTGAAATGTTGATAATTCCGATAGGATTATCAACATTTCAATGGCATTTAAATAACTTGCTCCGCATCCTATATGTGATCCATTCTAAAACATGATGGTCACCAGCATCTGTATGATTATAAGTTATAATAAACCTGTCCACTTGCTAAAAATGTGTGATACCTAATAATTTGGTTCACCTACGGTGTTTTGTGATACAGGTTTTGCTACTTCTTTGTGAGCTCTGTTATTGGTTTATATTATTCTATCACTCCAATGGTATATGGTATTTCTGTTTTTATAACGGCTAAGGTTCTACTCAATAATTTACGAGCTATCTTTACAATGATGCTCTTAACATTTTTTCCTACGTGTTTACGATAATAAGCTTGCATCACAGGGTCGGTTCGTATGGCTTGCCATGAGGCTTCTATAAAATAACTCCGCATTAAGCGGTGAGCGCGCATAGTAATACCTGTATGCCTTTGGTTATCGCCACTTTGGTGTATCCCTGGTGCCAGACCAACATAGCCAGCCAAATGTTTTATATTGTTAAAGCGGCGCAAATCTCCCAATTCACAAATAATCCCACAAGCGACGATACCTCCTATTCCTGGAATACTCCGTAAAAGATAATAGTCCTTTTTGTAATGCTTACGGCAATAAGCCCGTAGCTTTGAAGAAACATCTCTTAGCTCTTTATCTATAAATCTAAAACTGCGCATTCTACTATCAAGTGTCTCGCGGGCTGTCGGATGACTGAAAATAATAGCGTCTATCCAAGCTCTAAAGTCATGACTCCAATGGTCATTATCAAAGGATTCGGGAACCCTTACTCCAAAATAGAGCAGCTGCATTTTTATATAACTCTTTACCCGCCTAAAATCCTTAACCAAATCATTACGTCTTCTAAAAAGACTTCGCAGTTGCTCACGCTCTACTTCTGGAATATGGATGCTCTCCAACCTTCCGTCTTTGAGTTCTCGTGCTATCAGTTGAGCATCAATCTTATCGGTCTTTGTGAAGCGTTCTTTTCCTTTTCGGTGAATGTCTGCTGGATTGACAACTAACGAGCTCCAACCAAAACCCTCAAAGCTACGATGGGCATAATAACCACAACAACCCGCTTCGTAAGCGATAGAGACTTCATAGCTAGGAAAATGGGTGTGAACATATACCTCTAAAACCTTTGGTTCTGGGGGGCATGGTAAAAGATTTTCCGGAAAATAGATCCGTGGCACAATGAACTTTCCAGCTTCTCTTGTGTATGTCAATTCCTATGTATAACTTTGGTTGAGCAGTTTGTTCAGGTTTCATATCTTAATTGTTTTGGTGAACTTTAAAGATACTGGACTTTCTGCTTTTTCATGGATGCTAAAATTAATTACTAGTTCGAGCTTGCTTACGAAAATCCTCACGGATTTTCTATTCAGTTTGTATTTGCTAAATTAGGTGCTTAAAACACGCAACTATTCTTATACATCAACGCTGGCAAACATTAAAGAAAGTAATAAATGAATATTATGATAAAATTAAAACCTAAACCCACACAAATTCTAATATCCTTTTTATTATTATTCAACTTTGCCCAGACTCAAAATGACTCAATTGAGAACATTTCCGTTCTGTGGAACAAAGTAGAAGCTTATACGTCCACTATAGTAGTCCTTCCAGATATTTATGAATCAACAAAAGCTCATACGCTTGTTATTGGGCTTCATGGATATGGAGCTACTGCAAAAAGTTTCTTAAGTCTGAGCAAACCATTTACTGATGCAGGGTTTATATATGCATCACCAGAAGCACCCTATCCTGTAATACACTGGGATAAAACACTGGGTTATGAATGGTTTCTGTATGATCTTCCGCGACTAAACTTACTCGAAAGACCGGCAACTAAAATTGAAAAAGCAGCTATGCGTTTAACGACTGAGCAAATGATGGGTCAGGTAATTAGTGATTTAAAGAAGAAATATAAAATCGGCAAAATATACATTGCCGGTATGTCTCAGGGTGGAATAATCACCTATCTATCGGGAATCCATTACCCTGAGAAAATTGATGGTATGATTATTTTTGGTTCGGTTGTAATGGAAGACTGGTTGGGTAATGATGACATTGAAGATGGAAAAACTGTGAGGTCACTAATTATCCATGGAAATAAAGACGAAGCGGTGCCCATAAAATATGCTGAAGATAGTCGTGACCTACTACTTGAACACGGATATGATGTAATCTTTAAGGAGTTTGACGGAGGACATACAGTACCAATGCACCTAATGGATTTTGTAATTGATTGGATTAACAAAGAATGAAACCAGTAAAAACGTTTTGCCAACAAAGTCTAAAAATAATGCTAAATTTAAGTGCTTAATCAAAGGTTAGTGCCCTTTTGGTCACTCTGATTTTCCTGCGGAAAATCCTCGGACACAAAACCGCACTATTCTTATACGTAACCGTTTCTACAATATTGAAAACACTATTATGAAAAATAACCTTGCTGATATGATGTGCTTAGACATCTATTTATCCAGTCTTACAAACGAAGAATATGAAAAAATAAAACATAAAATCGGAACACCAAAATCCAAGCCTATGCCATTATTAAGTTGGGATATTTATATGGAAGGTTTTCAAAAGAGAATAATTGAAGCAAAAAAAGAAATGGAATTGAAACAAGTACTTTCTTTGTCCAAAAAGTTCAATTGGAAAAACGACCTTAATATGGTTTTTTCTGAAAATAACTACGAAGCACTAATTATTACCGACAAACATCAAAACATTATTTGGGTAAACGATGGTTTTACTTCTATGACAGGGTATTCAAGAAAATTTGCGATAAACAAAACACCTAAATTTTTGCAAGGAGAAAAAACATCTTTCGAAACCAAAAGCAGAATAAGGGCAAAAATTGCCAACAATAAGCCGTTTAAAGAAATTATTGTTAACTACAAAAAAGACCGAACAATCTATAATTGTGAAGTTAAAATAATTCCATTGCATAATGAAAGTACTACTCACTTCATAGCCTTTGAAAAAGAGGTTGTGTAAAATACTGTAACCAATAATGGCTATAATTCATTGCGGTTGAATTCCTTATCGGAATTCAACGCTTATTTACTAACTTTCGGCTACGGCGGTAAGAATACTGCAGATTTTCCACAACGAAATCATTACCGAGACCGTTGATAATAATTTAAACGCAACCTTTTATAGATTAAAGTATCTTAAAAGAAAAGAATCAAATGAAAAAAATAAACCTATTATTAATCGCATTGATTATCATTTTACAAAGTTGCAATAATGATTGTAACAAACTTTGTTTCACCCCTCCTAGCAGCTTTCAGTTTGAAGTAGTTGATAAGACAAGTGGTGAAAATTTATTCAGAAATGGAACTTATGAGTCAGGAGACATAAAAATAACTGACAACTTAAATAATAATGAGCCAGTAGAATTCACATTCATTTCAGAAAATAATAAATATTTTATGGGCATGGACAAAATAGTTTGATATGAAGCAAATTCTATAAATAGAATTTATCAAAAAATAGACATAAGAAGAACCGCAAATTAAAAACCTTCCTAAATCAACCCGTACTCCTTAGCCTTATTAGAAAGCTCCATAATATTCTTAACTTCTAGTTTTTTCATTAAGTTAAAACGGTGTACTTCAGCAGTACGCTTACTTATTTGAAGTTCTTCGGCTATATCTTTATTATTTTTTAATTGCAGTACTAAATTAAGTATTTGTTTTTCGCGTTTGGTTAATTTAAAGGGAGCGTCAATAACTTCTTTTTTAGGTGCCACTGCGGTATTGGTATTGCCATTTACAAAGTTATTCATGATGATGGCAGTAACATCGCCAGTAAAATATTTACCTCCAGAAGCTACTTTAGTTAAGGCTTTAATAAACTCCTCTTTACTGGCACCTTTAAGCAAATAACCATCGGCTCCTGCTTGAATAGCTTGTACTACGTATTCTTCGGAATCATGCATAGAAAGGACCAAGGTTCTTACATCTGGATATAATTTAGTCATTTCTGTAACCACTTCAATCCCATTCATTTCTGGCATACGGATATCAACAATTAAAACATCTGGTTTATTATTTTTAATAACCTCAAGCGCTTCTTTTCCATTTGAAGCCTCATCTATAACAACAATCCCAGATTGATCTTCTAAAAGTGCCTTTATACCATCTCTTACTAAAACATGGTCATCAGCTAATACTACATTGATAATATCCATAACATATATTTATAAGTACAAAAATAATGATTTTAAGTAATACTACGTAATTTCACTCAAAAAAGCATCTTTGTTTTGTGTTTCAAGTCATTTCGATTATAGCAAGACATCGCATCATATGAATCATGATTAGCTTCTTTGTTTTGTGATGTCTCAATCGTTCCTCATTTCTACATGACTAAAAAACATCGTTATTACAGCAAAGACATAATACTAAGTATTTGATGATTTCAATGCCGTTACTTGAATTTCAATTTTCATTTTTTCATCTGCAAGTCCTGCTGCAAACATAGTCGCAGCTGGTTTAATTTTTCCAAAGTATTTTTTTAATACTGGCCAGCAATCCTTAAACTCATTAGCATTTGGCAAAATATAAGTAACCCTGACGATATCTGACAAGTTTGCTCCTACTTCTTCAAGTGTATTTTTTATATTAATTAAACATTGTTCTGTTTGTAAAACAATATCATTACTAATAGACATATCTTCATAATTATAGCCCGTAGTTCCTGAAACAAACACCCAATTATCTTGAACAACAGCTCTTGAATACCCTATATTTTCTTCAAAAGAGGAACCAGAACTAATTAATTTTCTACTCATTTAATCTTCTTGTTAATTATGCCTAAGTTTCTTTTAATGTGATCACTCAATCGCACCTCATTTCGACATGACTACAAACACTTAATAGACGTTTAAACCAAAGGAATATTTAAAGTAACACGCGTACCTTTATCTATTTCAGAATTAAGAAAAAGTCGGCCATCTATATATTTAATACGCTCTCGCATAAAGGTCATTCCCATACCACCATCACCGTTTTTAATATTCTTAACCTTTGTTGGGTCAAAGCCTTTACCATTATCGTCAATTACAATACTAAGCATCTTTTCACTATGCGATAAGGATACTAAAATATGTGTAGAATCGGCATATTTAATAGCATTATTGATAGCTTCTTGAGTAATTCTATAAATATTAATTTCAACTAAGGACTCCAAACGTTCATTAAAATCTGTTTTATTAAAAAATACAATGTCCTTATTTGTTAGCTTCGATAATTCTTGGGTAAGCTTTGTTATTGCCGGAACAATTCCATGATCTGATAATTCTGGAGGTGTTAAATTAAAAGTCGCTGTTCTTACACCTTTAATAATATTAGTAGTAAGTTCTTTTAAATATTCTATTTTTACAGTGGCTTTTTCAACATCCTTGGCGTCTATACTCTCAAGATTATATTTTAAACCTGTAAGCATCTGACCAATACCATCATGCACATCTTTAGCAATGCGATTTTGTTCCTTTTCTTGGTTTTCAATAATCTTACTTGAGATTATTTTTTGCTGACTCATTTTCTCTTCAAAACTCTTTTCTGTAAGACGCTCTATTTCAATTTGAGCTGCCTTTCGAACGGTTATATCGGAAGCTATAATTAATAATTCCGACTTATCATCTGTAGGATTAAAAGGAATAATAGACATTTCTAACCAAACATCTACATCGTCTTTAGTTGTCCCCTTTACTTCACCTTGCCAACCTGTTTTTTTATATTTTGAAACGATATCATCTATAATCAATTGCTCCTTTTCATGAATAGAAAGCACTTGAGAGAAGTTTAAACTTCCACTAAACTTACTATATTTAAAAAGACGTGAAAATCGTTTTCCCATGTGTACCAACTCTCCATTTTGATTGGTTCTTGCAAATAGCAAGGTTTCATCCATAGCTTGACTTAAAGCACGTAATTCTTTTATTGACTTTTCTTTTGCAATGCTTAATTCATCCGCATCAATAGCCATTTTTTTAGCATGCTTTTCAGCTGTTAATAGCTCTGCAAGAGTTGATCTAACTGTTTTTGCTGTAGGCCAAAAAATAAATAAAAATTCACCTAGTAATATTAATAAAGTAAGTGCAGTAAGTAAAATTTCTAACTTCCTTAACCAACTTACTTTTTCATCGGCTTCCAAATCATATTGATTTACAATTTGGTCCATCATTAAAAGAAAATCACCTTCATGACTTCTTACGGTTTTAATATCACCTATAAATGACGATAAAGGTAATGGCGGAACATTTTCAATCTTTTTTATAATAGCATTTGAAGCCTTACTAATAGTATCGAAGGTTGGGTTTAATACTTTAAATTTATTAATAACTATCGTACTATTTTTTCCAGGCAAACCTAAACTGTCATCTCCTTTTTGAAGCGCATTATGAGATAACTCCCAAAGGTTTAAAGTTTGCTTAATATTGTTTTTAAGCACGATACGTGCTTCTAAATTTTCCTCGGTAGAAAGTGCAACAATATCTTTTGTTAATTTCTGACTCAGCATTCGTTGCCTACCAGCCACATTAATTACTGTAGAATCGCTTTGCTGATCGTTAAGGTGATTTCGTATAAGTATTTGACTTAAAATTACAGAAAGGGCAATAGTACTTAAAGCAATAATATACAAACGGCTTAACTTATCAAAGGTACTTTGATCTAATGAATTGCCGCCTTTTGTCATACTTATAAAATTTAAGAAATGGCTTGTTTAATTAGTGATAAACTTTTGTCTGAATAAGGAAGTTTTAAAGCCTCTTCATGTCCTTTATCAGACATTTTAACCCATGTTTTTTGAAGAATATCAATCACCTTTTCATCTTCATGTTTTGCAGCAAATTCTTCAAAATAATAATCTAAAAACACCAAACAAATAACATCTTCTATCATTTGGCTTTCTTCATTTTTCTTAATTAATTTCTTATTGATTAACAGCGACACTCTATCAATAAATTCTTTGTCATAACCAACCTGATTTAGAATTTCGGCAGTTATCTCAGCATGCATTTTTTTTAAGGTTTCACGCCATTTTAAATAGCCAACCCTATCCATAGGATAGTCTTTTCTAGCTATTTTCCAACGACAAATATGTTGAGCGCGTGCTGCTATTCGAAGGGCTTTAGAGGCATTCGGATTAAACTGTAATAGTTTTCTTGACATCCGTTGCGCATACAATAATTCTTTAGGATACTCGATACCAAAAACCTCATACGTATTAGGGTCTTCAGAATTTTTTTATCTATTAATGCTATAGCAGTTTCAAATCGTGTCGGCTTCATATTTTTGTGTATTAATCTGAAAAGCCAATATACACATTTCCGCTTTCAATTTTAACAGGATACACAGCAATTTTTAAATCTTCTCCACCTAAATTCTTTCCATCTTCTAACGAAAAGTTCTTTTTATGCATAGGACACGCCACTTTGGCAACACCATCTTTATCACCAATCATTCCTAACGATAAAACCATTTCCATTTTATGCGGACATAAATTTTGACACGCATACCATTTGCCTTCTCTAGCAAAATTATATACCGCTATTTGTTTGGTTTTGTACTTTACACATGCCCCACTATTCTCTGGAAAATCAGCTATTTGTCCAACATTAAACCAATTTGTTACATGCGCTTCAGTAACCGTTTCGTATTGTTTTAGTATATCTTGCATATCTATTCTTTTTGTTGATTATTTTGGGCGTTACCACAAGGGTCGGGCTTTCCGTTACAATCTTTTTTGTGTTCTATCCTTCGACTGCGCTCAGGGTGACACAAAAAAAGGATTTCCACTGCAATCCCTAACGCGGTTTAGTCAGCAGTTTTCAGTCTTCAGTTAGCAGTCAAAACCTTATCCGTAAACTATATAACTTTTCACTTTTAATTTTTCACTTTTAACTAATTACGACCAAGCCTTCGGCATTTTTTGGTCTCTCATTGGCACAAACACTAAGTTATCATCTGTATCATCAGAATTAACAAAATGCTTGAAACGTTTTGCCATATTTGGATCTTCAATGGCTTGTTTCCACTCACATTCATATTTATTAACAAGTCCTTGCATTTCGGCATCTAAATCTTCAGCAATTCCTAAAGAATCTTCAATAACAACTTGTTTTAAATACTCAATACCGCCTTCTAATTTATCTAACCAAGGCGCTGTTCTTACTAAAGGACCAGCAGTTCTGATGTAAAACATTAAAAATCGATCTAAATATTTAACAGCCGTTTCATCATCTAATTGTTCTGCAAAAAGAACAGCATGCTTTGGTGTAGCTCCACCATTTCCACATACATATAAATTCCATCCACCATCAACAGCAATTAATCCAAAATCTTTACCTCTGGCTTCTGCACATTCTCTAATACATCCTGAAACACCTCCTTTTAATTTGTGTGGCGAGCGCAAACCTCTATATCTATTTTCAATCTCTATAGCAAAAGTGACGCTTTCGTGCATGCCGTAACGACACCATGTAGAACCTACACAACTTTTAACCGTTCGTAAGGACTTACCATAAGCGTGTCCACTTTCAAAACCAGCATCGATTAAATCTTTCCAAATTAATGGCAACTCGTGTAATTGTGCTCCAAATAAATCGATACGTTGACCACCAGTAATTTTAGTATACAAATCATACTTTTTCGCAACCTCACCAATCACAATTAATTTATCGGGGGTAATTTCTCCGCCTGGAATTCTTGGAACCACAGAATAGGTGCCGTTACGTTGAATGTTTGCTAAAAAACGATCGTTTGTATCTTGAATACCTACTTGACGATTAGGGGTTTCCATAGTAATACTGGCAAAAATAGAAGCCACTAAAGGTTTACAGGTTTCGCAACCATGACCTTCTCCAAATAAGTTTAACGTTTCATCGTAATCTTTTACCTGGTTGACTTTTATAAGATCGTACAACTCTTGTCTGTTAAAGTTAAAGTGCTCACAAATAGTTTCTTTAACCTCTTTACCTAAAGATTTTAATGTTTCATTTACCAAATCGGCTACCATAGGTTTACAGCCTCCACACCCAGTTGTTGCTTTAGTTTTAGTTACAACATCACCAAAATTTTGACTCTCACCATCGGTAATAGAACAACATATATCGCCTTTAGTAACACTTTCGCACGAACATACTTGAGCGGTATCTGGCAAATCTAAAGCACTACCAAATGAAGAACCGCCTTCACTTGCTGGTAAAATTAACTCAGCAGGATTCTCAGGAATTGCCATGCCATTTAAATATATTTGGTGCAACATATTATAATCGGATGCATCACCAACTAAAATACCACCTAGCAACGATTTTCCATCAAGACTCACATTAATACGCTTGTACAAATGCTTTGTTTTATCTTCAAAAATAACAGAATGTCCTTTTGAAGCAGGCATAAAAGGCTCGCCAAAACTAGCAACATCTACACCAATTAACTTTAATTTTGTTGACATATCAATATCACCAGGCATAATCACTGCTTCGTTACCTAAAATTTGGTTTACTGCAACACCAGCCATGTCATAACCAGGAGCCACTAACCCATATATCATTTGATTGTACAAAGCAACTTCTCCAATGGCATAAATCTCTGGATCTGATGTTTGCATTTTATTATTGACAACAATTCCTCCACGAACGCCCATTTCTAAATCGCAAGTTTTTCCCAACTCATCTCTTGGACGAATTCCTGCTGAAACAATTAGCATATCAACTTCTAAAACATCATCTTCTCCAAACTCCATAGCTGTAATTGCATCATCTCCTAAAATTTGGTTTGTTGCTTTACTTAAATGAATATTTAATCCAATAGATTCTAATTTTAATTGCAATACTTGGCTACTTCTTGAATCTAATTGTCTTGGCATTAATTTAGGAGCAAACTCAACAATATGAGGCTCTAACCCCATATCCATAACGGCTTTACCTGCTTCTAAACCTAATAAACCGCCACCCAAAACAGCTGCTTTGGCATTGGGGTTTTTCGCTTTAAGTTTTGCAGCATAAGCTAGCATACCTTCTAGATCTTCAATCGTTCTGTATACAAAAACACCTTCTTTTTCTACACCTTTAATATTAGGAACAAAAGGCGAAGACCCTGTTGCTAATACCAAATAATCATAGGTATATTCATCTTCTGTAGATGTTGTAATTGTTTTTGAAGAGCGATGAATATCTGTTATACGTACATTGGTTATTAATTCAATACCATGATCTTCATACCAAGATCTTGGAGCCATTTCTAAAGCTACTGCATCTTGATTTTCAAAGAATTCACTTAAATGAACACGATCGTAAGCAGGTCTTGGCTCCTCACCAAAAACCGTCACTTTATATTGACTACTAGTTGATTCGGCTACAAACTTTTCACAAAATTTATACCCAACCATTCCATTACCTATGACAAGAATTTTTTTCATATCTACGTATTTTGAAGCAAAAATAAGTATAAATACTTAATTTTATATACGTAGATTAATTATTTTTATGTTGCAATACGATTATTGTAGATTTCGCAAATTCAGACTATCTAAATTCAATATTAAACAAAAAAGAACAGTAATAAATACCATAAATAAAGAAAAACTAAGTAGTACTAATAGTAACAATAACACTCTTAGATGCTGGTGTTTTAGCAGTATGCGCAAAACTATCTAGTGGCACAAGCACATTAGTTTCTGGGAAATAGGTAGCACAACAGTTTTTTGGAATATCGTAGCCTACCACTTTAAAATTATTAGCAACTCTAATAATACCATTGAATTCCGACTTTAAATTTACAACTTGTTGCTCCTTTAAATTACGTAGTTTTATATCGTCTCGATTCATAAAAACGATGCGTCTTTCATTAAAAACACCTCGATATCTATCATTTAAACCATAAATAGTGGTGTTAAATTGATCGTGACTACGTATGGTCATCATAATTAATTCGTCATCTTTCAGCTTCCAAGAAGGAAGTTTATTGATTGAAAAATTGGCTTTCTCCGTTTTTGTTTTGAATTTCCTTTTCCGTGCGCCATTAGGTAAATAAAATCCTGACGGATTTTTTATTCTTTTATTATAATCATCAAATCCATCAACAACCTCAGCAATATCATCTCGAACTAAATTATAATCATCTTTATATTGTAGCCAGTTAATCTTAGAATACGTCTTTAAAGTTGCATTTGCTATACCACAAACTACAGCCACTTCACTTAACAATTTATTCGAACAAGGCTCTAAAACACCTTTAGTAGAAGAGACAACACCCATAGAATTCTCAACACTTTGAATTTGCAGTCCTGTTTTTTGATAATCTTTTTCTGTGCGCCCTAAACAAGGAAAAATCAAGGCTTCATTTCCAGTAACTACATGTGAACGATTTAGTTTTGTACTTACATGCACCGTTAAGTTACAATTAGCTATAGCTTGTGCTGCATATCCTGTATCTGGCACTGCCGAAATAAAATTTCCACCCAACCCAAAAAAGACTTTTGCCTTTTTCTCGTACATAGCTTTTATAGCATCAATAACAGAATACCCATGCTTTATGGTTGGCTTAAATCCATACTTAGCTTCAATTTTATCTAAAAATGCTTGTGGTGACGATTCCCAAATACCTACTGTTCTATCACCTTGAACATTGGAATGCCCACGAACCGGACAAGTTCCAGCACCTTCTTTACCAATACTTCCTTTTAATAGTAAAAGGTTTACTAATTCTCGAATATTATCGACTGCATTTTCATGCTGAGTTAAACCCATTGCCCAACAAATAATAATCTTATTTTTATTCAGAATTAAATCAAACGCCTCGTCAAAAACAGCTTGAGTAACACCCGATGCCTGTAAACAATCTTCAAAATCATAAGTTTTTAAATCCGCAATAAAAGCATCATATCCATGTGTATATACATTAATAAAATCTTTATCAAAAACACCTCCTGTTTCCTCTTCTTTTTCTAATAATTTAAGCAAAATAGCTTTCATAAAAGCTACATCTCCATTAATAGTTATAGGCACAAACACATCGGCTATTTGAGTTCCACCCGTTAATAGTTTCATAGGACTTTGAGGGTCGGTAAATTTTAATAAACCCGCTTCTGGCAATGGATTAATCGCTATTATTTTTCCGCCATTATTTTTACACTTTTCTAAAGCTGTTAGCATCCTTGGATGATTAGTTCCTGGATTTTGTCCAATAACCATCACTAATTCCGCCTTATACAAATCATTTAAAGTAACAGAACCTTTTCCTATCCCTAAAGTTTCAGATAACGCACTACCACTCGCCTCATGACACATATTTGAGCAATCAGGCAAATTAGCCGTACCATATTCTCTAACAAATAACTGGTATAAAAATGCTGCTTCGTTTGTCGTTCTACCAGATGTATAAAAAACGGCTTCATCTGGATTATCTAAAGCATTTAAATGCTTACCCACTTTCTCAAAAGCATCTAGCCAAGAAATAGGTTGATAATGTGTGGCCCCTTCTGGCAAAAACATGGGTTCTGCAAGACGTCCGGATTTACCAATTTCAAAATCTGACCAACTCGCTAATTCATCAACACTATGCTGAGCAAAAAAATCGGCTCCAATCGTTTTATTTTGAGCTTCTTCAGCAATAGCTTTCATACCATTTTCACAATACTCCCCTAATTTAGAGCGTTCATCGTCTGGATCTGGCCATGCACAACCAGGACAATCAAAACCTCCTTTTTGATTTATTTTAAGTGATAATTTTAAGGCATCAGCAGGATTCATGTATTTTATCACTTGACTTACTGCCGCTTTAATTCCTCCAAAACCAACACTATTTTTATGTGGTTTTGTTATTTTTAATGTTGTGAAGTTTTCAGGTGTTTTTGCTTTATCTTCTGGAGGTAAACTCATCCTATTTTTTAAAGTTTGCTTGATATAACATATCGTAATCTTCTTTCGAGTCTAAATCTACATTTTTTATAGGAAGAACTAAAGTTTTTACAAAAGATTCATTTTGAGTTAAAAGATGTTTAGCTCCTTTATCATTTTTTAATTTAGATAATTCTTTAAAGTATCCTTTATCAAAAAGAGCAGGCACGCCATAGGTGTCATTTTTATACGAAGTTGCGATAATTTGATTTTTAGATGGATTAAAAACCTGAATTAATTCATTTAAGTATGCTGAATCAATTAAAGGCTGATCTGCTAAAATAATAAGTACCCCATCTGCATGTGGATTAAATTCCATGATATAATTAACACCACTAGCAATAGATTTACCAAGACCTTGCTCCCATTCTTGATTATGTAAAATAGTTATAGATAATGCTGTAATCTTTTTTTTTATTAGCTCATAATTAGCACCCAAAACAACAATAACATCATTTGAAACAGTATTTAATGCTGTTTGCAACGTATGTTCTATTAAGGTTTTACCTCCCCAATTAAGTAATTGCTTAGCACTTCCCATTCTTGAGGAAGCACCAGCTGCTAAAATAATTATTGGGATTTTCGACATTAATCTTCAATATGAATACGTCCTCTTTTTTGGCTAAGCGACATAAGTTCCTGATTTCTAGTAACAGCTAAAATTTCAGCCATAATAGAAATTGCTATTTCTTGAGGTGTTTCTGAACCTATATTAATACCGGCTGGTCCATGGATAATATCTAAAAACTCATGACTTATATCTGGACAATATTCGATAAACTGAGACAACAAATCCTCTCTTCTTCGTGCAGGACCTAAAAGACCAATGTATGATGGGTTCGTATTTTTTAAAGCGACTAAATACCTTAAATCATTTGCAAAATTATGAGTCATTAACACCATAGCCGTTTGATGATCTATAAGTGTCACACTCATTTGTTCAGCCGAAACAGCAAAAAACTCATGAGCACCAGGGAAATTTTGTATTGATTTCGATTCTGAAGTTCCTGAAACAATAACCACTTCCCAACCTGTTAATGCAGCATATTTACAAAGTTGAACCGCATCATGTTCTGCACCGATAATAACTAATTTGAAGCATGGTGGCATGTTTTGTTTAAAAACTGAAAGCGAAGTATCTTTTTTATTGCTACGTCCGGAAATTGAAAAGACCTCATCATCAATTTTTACGTGAGAGCCAATTCCTGCCCAAACACCTACCTTTTTGATAAAATAAGACGTTATTTCGAAAGTATTTCTATTTTTTAAACTTTTAGAAAATCTATCTATAAATTTATCGTCTGGATTAAAGCGTTCAAGTAAAATATATAAAACACCTTCACATCCTAAACGATACCGACCATCATATGTCATTATTTTTGATACATTGGTCTTAAAAACGGTTTCAGCTTGTAATAAAATTTCTTTTTCAACACAGCCTCCACTAACCGCTCCAACCATGTTTCCGTTTTCTAAAACAAGCATTCTTACACCTGGTCTTCTATACGAAGACCCATCTAAAGCAACAACCGAAGCTAATACTGTTTTTACGCCATTATTATTAGCTATTAAAGCGTCTTCAACTATTTTTTTAAATTCGTGTGTCATGCAAAAATTTTAAAAAAGACTTATTTAAAGTATTGTAAACCAAATAAACAAGAAAGCTTAATTATACATTTATAAGTTTAACTAACAACTGACTGTTTTGAAACAAAAGGTTGCTTATAGTATCTAGTACCTGTTACTTTATATAAAGCATTAGCTAAAGCCCCAATAGCTGGTGGTAGTCCTGGTTCTCCTAAGCCCGTTGGAGCTATCTCGCTTTTAACAAAGAAAACCTCTATATCTTGTGGTACTTGTGCATGACGAATTAATTGATATCTATCGAAATTCATTTCATTAGCAGCACCATTTTCAAAAGTTAACTGACTATACATGGCATGTCCGACACCATCTATAACACCACCTTGAATCATATTTTTGGCAGCATCTGGGTTCACAACTATACCACAATCAACAGCACACCATACCTTTTTCACTTTTGGTTGTCCATCTTCAACGACCATATCAAAAACTTCTGCGACATAGGTTGAATGACAAAAATATGCTGCCACACCACGATACACTCCTGGTGTTGATTCTCCCCAATTAGATTTCTCTTTTACCAATTTCAGCACCCCTGCATAACGCTCAGCTTCATAATCATTTTTTTCTCCAATAGGGTTATTGGTGGCACGATCAAACAGTTCTAAACGAAAATCTATAGGGTCTTTTCCAGCTAATTCGGCTACTTCATCAAGAAATGATTGTTCTGCTCCAGCAGTAAAATTCGAACTTGGTGCTCGCCAAGCACCAGTGGTAATATTCGTTTTTCCACCAATTTTTTCAGCAGAATAATTTTCAACAGCTCCAGCAGGGAAACGATTAGGGAATACTGGACTTTCTGGCAATCCTGTACCTCTTACTGAAAAAGCAATTAGATTATTATTTTCATCTAAACCTGCTTTATACCTAGATTGATATGCTGGTCTATAAGTACCTTGGCTCATATCATCTTCTCTTGTATAAATCAACTTAACTGGTCCTCCTATTTTTTTAGAAATGGCTGCTGCTTCGAGACCAAAATGCACATAAAGTCTTCTTCCAAAACCTCCACCTATTCTAGTCATATTAACCGTAATATTTTCGGGTGGTATATTTATTAATTTAGCAACTGATTTCTCAAGAGCATCTGGGGTTTGTGTAGGACCTATTAATTCCGCCGCATTTTCAGTAACATTTGCAAAGAAATTCATAGGCTCCATAGTATTATGGGCTATAAAAGGCGCTGTATAAGTTCGTTCAATGACTTTAGCTGCATTCATAAATGCAGTATCCACATCACCATCGGTTCTACTTTGTGTAACTTTCCCCGAAACTAAGGCATTTTCCATGCTATTTATATGCGATTTAGAATCCTCTAATTCACTAACAACTTCCCAATTAGCCTTTATCGATTTTTTAGCTTTCATTAATTGCCAAGTCGATTCTCCAACGATAGCTATTAATTGTAAAAAGCCTTTTTCGTCAAACATACCAGATTCAGGAATAGAGATATCTATAATGAATGCATCTGTTACGCCTGACATCCCTTTTATTTCTTCTTCATTGAAATCTTTTAGTTTCATACCAAAAGCAGGCGGATGTTGAATCATAGCAAATTGCATACCCTCCCTTGTGAAATCCAAGCCGAATAAAGGTTTTCCGGTAACTATTTTTTTTCCATCAACATTTTTTACGCTTGTTGAAATCAATTTAAAATCTTTAGGCTCTTTTAACTCAACCTCTTCAGGAATTACAATACCTACAGCTTTTGATGCTATTTCACCATAAGAGATGCTTCGCTCTCCATTACTTTCTTTAATAATGCCTTTATTTACCGTTAAATCTGAAACATTTACGCTCCATTCTTTAGCTGCAGCTTCTAATAACATTCTTCTTCCAGTTGCACCTGCCATTCTCAATGCATTCCAACTTAACCGAATGGATAAACTTCCTCCAGCAAATTGATTTTGGTAGAAACCTGTATTCAAAGGTGCTTGTTCTACTACAACCTGTTTCCAATCGACATCCAATTCTTCAGCCACAATCATAGGCATTGAAGTTTTTACATTCTGACCAATCTCTGGATTGGGTGAATATATTGTAACCAGACCTGTATCTCCAATCTTGATATAACCATTAATATCAAACCATTCGTTTGGAACTGCAATCGTTTCAGAATTAGACTCTGAAACACATCCTGTTAACCAACTAAACCCGATAAGCATTCCGCCTCCTGCTGCTGCAGATATTTTCAGAAATGAACGACGATTATATTGTGTTTTTATTTTTGTCATGATTCCTGAATTTAAAGTTTAGAAGCTGTTTTAATGGCTTGTTTAATTCTTATATAAGTGCCACATCGACAAATATTTCCGTTCATTGCTGCATCTATATCCTTATCAGAAGGATTTGGATTGTTTTTCAATAATGATACTGCCGACATAATTTGACCTGCTTGACAATAACCACATTGAGGAACATCATGCTCAATCCATGCTTTTTGAACAGGATGATCTCCTTTTTCTGAAAGACCTTCTATAGTTGTAATGTTCATTCCTGAAGCTTGAGATACTTGAAGTAAACAACTGCGTGTTGCAACACCTTCTACATGAATAGTACACGCTCCACACTGGCCTAAACCACAGCCGTATTTGGTTCCCAATAAATTTAATTGATCTCTCAAAACCCACAATAAAGGGGTATCCATATCTGCCTCGACAGTATAGATTTTATCATTAATTTTTAAGTTGAATGTTGGCATAGTTGTCGTATTTAGAAGCGGTTAATTAGAATTTAACCTTTCTAAAATACAAAAAAAAGAAGCTAGAAATTATTGCGTAAAACCTTTTAACATAGAATTATGAAAATACTTTTATCAAAAAAGGACATTATTAAGCTTATGAAACCACTCCCAAATCTTTACCTACTTTTACAAAAGCTTCAATAGCTTTTTCTAAATCATGACGGTTATGAGCTGCCGATATTTGAACACGTATTCTGGCTTTACCCTTTGGTACAACTGGATAAAAGAAGCCTATTACATAAATACCTTCTAACAATAATTTTGAAGCAAATTCTTGAGCCAATTTAGCATCTCCCAACATTATAGGTACTATAGGATGATCTCCTGAAATAATATTAAACCCAGCTGCTACAATTTCGGTTCTAAAATAATTCGTGTTTTCAGCTAATTTATCACGTAAATGGGTTGACTCGCTAAGTAAATCTAAAACTTTAATTGAAGCTCCAACTACTGATGGCGCTAGCGTGTTTGAAAACAAATAAGGTCTAGAACGCTGTCTTAACATATCTACTATTTCTTTTCTAGCAGCAGTAAAACCACCAGACGCACCACCTAACGCTTTTCCGTAAGTTCCTGTAATAATATCAACCCTATCCATTACATTTCGGTATTCATGTGTACCACGACCAGTAGCACCAATAAATCCCGTGGAATGGCAGTCGTCAATCATTACCATGGCATCATATTTATCGGCTAGGTCACAAATTTTGTCGAGCTGCGCAATAGTACCGTCCATAGAAAAAGAACCATCGGTCACAATTAATTTTCTACGAGCACCTTTAGCTTTAATTAATTGCGATTCTAAATCTGCCATATCATTATGATTATATCTAAAACGCCCCGCTTTACATAATCTAATCCCATCGATTATTGACGCATGATTTAAAGCATCTGAAATGATAGCATCGTTGGCCCCTAAAATAGGTTCAAAAACACCTCCGTTAGCATCAAAAGCAGCAGCATATAAAATACAATCTTCCATTCCTAAAAAATCAGCTGTTTTCTGCTCTAACGCTTTATGAATATCTTGAGTACCACAAATAAAACGAACAGAGGATAATCCGAAACCATGCGTATCAATAGCTTTTTTACTAGCTTCGATAACATCTGGATGAGATGATAAACCTAAATAATTATTAGCACAAAAATTTAACACGTTTTTTGAAGCTGTTGTACTTATCTCTGCACCTTGGGGTGTTATTATAATACGCTCCTCTTTATATAAACCAGCCGCTTTAATTTCGTTTAACTCGTTTTGCAAATCATCTTTTATACTTGAATACATAATTTTATATTTTAACTTTAGTGAAACTTAAACTGCTTCTTTATAATAATCATTTAACGCACTTATCATAGCTTTTGTAATGGCTTCTAAATTATAATTAGGTTTCCAACCCCAATCTGCCTTTGCTTGAGAATCATCAATTGATTTAGACCAACGCTTTGCAATATCTTCTCTAAAATCTGGTTTATATTCTATTGTGAAATTAGGAAATACTTTAGATATTTCTGAAGCAATTTCTTTAGGTGAAAAACTAACACCTGCAATATTATAAGACGTTCTTATTTTTATTTTTTCAGAAGGCGCTTCCATGAGTTCTACAGTTGCTCTAATAACATCATCCATATATATCATGGGCAAAGTCGTATCTTCATTTAAAAAGCAAGTAAAAGGTTCTTTTAAAACCGCTTTATGATAAATATCTACCGCATAATCGGTTGTACCACCTCCTGGTAATGATTGATAGCCTATAACTCCAGGATAACGAATAGACCTTACATCTAATCCATATTTAAGAAAATAATATTGTGACCAATTTTCTCCATCAACCTTACTAATTCCATATGCCGTAGATGGATTTAAATACGCATCATTTGGCGTGTTATTTTTAAGAGCAGCATCTCCAAAAACAGCTATGGAGCTTGGATAAAACACTTTTTCTATACCATTAAGCCTAGATATTTCAAGAACATTTAAAAAAGTTTTTGTGTTTATATCCCATGTTTGTAATGGATTTGCTTCTCCTTTTGCAGAAAGAATAGCTGCTAAATGATAAATTTGAGTGATTTTATACTGTGTAACTACATGCTGAATTCTGTCATAATCAGTAGCATCAATAACTTCAAATATTCCACGAATGTTTTCCTTTTCTCTTAAATCGGATGCTATCACATTTTCAAGTCCGTATCTGCCTTGAAGTGTCTCTGTAAGAACACATCCTAATTGACCATTTGCTCCAGTTATTAAAATTTTAGCGCTCATAATAAAAGTGTTATTTACTAACAAAATTACATATAAGAAGTTTTAATATACAAAAAAGCACCCTAATTAGAAAATAAAAGCTGCAATATTAAAAATAAACAGCTATATTAACTTTTTAAACATAAATAAATTAAACTTTGCAATAATTTTTATTTCACTTATTATGGAAAATTTAGATGAAACAGATATAACGATACTCAGAATTTTACAAAACGATTCTAAAAAAACCGCAAAAGAAATTGCAAATATTTTAAACTTAACACCTTCACCTGTTTACGAGCGCATCCGTCGTCTTGAAAAACAAGGGTTTATAAAAAAATACGTTGCGATACTTGACAAAAAACTCATTGACAGATCTGTTACAACCATTTGCCAAGTTTCTATGCGGTACCATAACGAAGCATTCATTGAAAAGTTTGAAGAACAAATTCAGAATTTAAAAGAAGTTCAAGAGTGTTATCACATGGCAGGTCAAGTCGATTTTATTTTAAAAATAAACACCAAGGATTTAGAAAGCTATCATAATTTTGTAAAGTATAAACTTTCTAAAATTGAAAATATAGGCGTGCTAAATAGCACCTTTGTTTTAAAGGATATTAAGCACACGTCTGCGTTTTATATTTAATATTCACAACTTTATGTCATGTCTCAATCGTGCCAAATATCGACATGACTTCAACTAAAATATATCTTTTACAAACTCTAAAGCGCGTTTTTCATTATAATAAATATTCTTTTTCCCAATAAAACCAACATGACCACCAAATTGTGGCATTTCTAAATATAGGTGCGGGTTTTCTTTTGCCTCTTTTACAGGATAACATTCTGGAGATAAAAACGAATCGTTAAGCGCATTAATAATTAATGATGGGGTTTTTATGTTTGGTAAAAACTGAAGACAACTGCTTTTCACATAATAATCTAAAGCATCTCTAAAACCATGTGCTTTAGATGTGTAAACATCATCAAAATCTATAAGTGTTTTAATCGTGCAAAATTCTTCTCTTGATAAATCTTCTGGAAATTTAACAAGCTTATTAACGAGCCTTTTCGTTAAATGATTCAAGAACCGATTGGAATACAATCTGTTTTTTGGCTTATGAAGTTCGTTACAAGAACCCATTAAATCTGCTGGCACAGAAATAGCAATGCCTGCTTTTATTTCATTTGGAACGTCATCACGTTCTCCCAAATATTTTAATATCACATTAGCTCCTAAGCTAATACCGTATAAATAAATGTTTGTATATTTCTTTAAAGCCAAAACATGTTCTATAATGTCTTCCAAATCATCAGTAGCACCAGAATGATAACTTCTGTACTTTAAATTATCTTCACCACTACAGCCTCTAAAATTCACACAAATAGCATCAATACCATCACTATTAAATAACTTCGCTAAACCAGTGACATAGGGGCGTTGTCCATGACCTTCTAATCCGTGAAAACATAAAACAAGTTTATTTGATTTCTCAGTGGAAAAACTCCAATCTAAATCTAAAAAATCGCCATCTTTTAAATTGATACGTTCCCGATTCTGTTTAAGTTTTACACGCCGAACTAAACCCGAGTAAACTGTAGAGACAAATCCGTTTTTAAAAAGAAATGAAGGTTTGTAAGTCGAATTTATTATTGGCATATTTTAGTCTTCAGTTTTTAGTGTTTTTTTTTTAAACCTCTAAAGGTGTAAATTTAAAATCTTTTCCGTTAAACAAGCCTTTATCACTTAATTTTAATGATGGAATTACCAACAAAGCCATAAAAGATAATGTCATGTAAGGCGCATGTAAAGTGCTCCCTAATTGTTTCGCCATGTTGTCGAGTTTCGCATAATCTTCACCTACTGTTTTCCCATCTTTATCACTCATAATTCCAGCAACTGGTAATGAAATGATTTTTTCTTCAGAATTGGACACAGCACAAATACCGCCTTTATTTTTAATAAGTAAATTAACCGCTTTACAAATAGCTTCGTCACTAACACCTACAGCAATGATATTATGAGAATCATGACCAACAGAAGACGCTATAGCACCTTCTCTCAATCCGAAATTTTTAATAAATGCTAGGGCTGGTTTATCATTATTGTAACGGTTAACCACGGTCATTTTTAAAACATCTTTTTCAATATTTGAAACCAAATTACCGTTTACAATTAAAGCTTCTTCTATGAGTTCGTTAGTTACTAACTGACCTTCTAAAGCTTCTATAACGCGTATTTTTTTGACTGAAGACTCTAATTTAAAATCTGAAACCTCTTTTTTACTACAGTTAAAATTATTCAAAATTTTAAACGCAACTGGTTTTATTAATGAAACACCTTCATTACAAACCAATGTGCCATTTATATAGGTTTGTAGGGTTTTAAAATTGACTAAATCTTCAACAACAATACAATCAGCAAAATCTCCAATTTCTAATAAACCAACCTCTAAATTATAATGTTTTACAGGATTAACACACGCCATTTGCAGCACTTTAAAAACATCAATTCCTTTTGCTACCGCTCGTGCACAAAGTTTATTAATATGATTTAGTATTAAATCATCCGGATGCTTATCATCACTACAAAACATCATGTTTTCAAAATGCTCTGAAGCTAAATCTATAAGGGCTTCAAAGTTCTTAGCAGCACTACCTTCACGAATTAAAATTTTCATGCCTTTTTGAAGCTTTTCTAAAGCTTCATCATAAGTAAAACACTCATGATCTGTAGAAATTCCCGCATGGATATATTTTGTAACCTCATCACCTCTTAAACCTGGTGCATGCCCATCAACTGGTTTGTTATAATGTTTTGCCCATACTATTTTTTTCATGACCTCAGCATCATCAAACAACACGCCTGGGTAATTCATCATTTCTGCTAAATACTTAATATCTGGATTTTCTAAAAGCCTTTTAATAGCATCTGAATCTATAACCGCGCCCGCCGATTCGAAAGTGGTTGCAGGC
Source organism: Flavobacteriaceae bacterium HL-DH10 (assembly GCA_031826515.1). Classification (NCBI taxonomy): domain Bacteria; kingdom Pseudomonadati; phylum Bacteroidota; class Flavobacteriia; order Flavobacteriales; family Flavobacteriaceae; genus Thalassobellus; species Thalassobellus suaedae. Next base: position 198,687 of record CP134536.1, read on the forward strand.
ACACACGATGGTGCTCCAAAATTGAATTTAAACGGTACTTGCTGTCCGTTTTCAATCATAAACTCAACGCCTTCAACACCTAAAACATTGGCTATTTCATGTGGATCTGAAACAGTTGCTACAGTGCCATGAGTGACTGCTAATCGAGCAAATTCACTAGGCACCAACATAGAGCTTTCTATATGAATATGTGCATCTACAAAACCAGGTAGTATATAAGTTTCAACACTATGGGCTTTTTCAATAATAGATAAGATTTTGCCATCCTTAAAAGTGATTTCTCCTTTGAAAATACGTTTGTTTTCTATATCGACTATGTTTCCTTGTAATTTCATATGTATTATGGGTTCCTGCCTGCGCAGGAATGACAAAATTATTTAAATTCTATTTTAAATTTATGAGATGCTTCGACTGCGCTCAGCATGACTGCTTAATTTAATTCAATTTTTAATATTTGTTTCGTCTTTTCTGTTACTCGAAACCTGCTATCGGCCCTTTTATTTACTACCCAAACAATATCGTTTCCAGAACATAATAACCAGGTGTTTTCTTTATCTAAAAGTGATAATTTTTCGTCTTTAAAATATTTACTCAGCTTCTTTTTTCCTGACATTCCTAGCGGATAAAACACATCGCCTTCTTGCCACTTTCTTAACAGTAATGGAAACTTCAAAGTTTCTTTATCAACATGAATAATATTCGTTTGTTTTCCGAAAATTGCATCTACTTCATCAAACATCAAAATACCTAAAGGTGTTACTACTTGTTTATCGGCCTCAGCAATAATAATGCTTTCGCTTGCTTCTACAAAAAGCTCACTTAACAAGATATGTTCTCTATCTTTTATTAAACGGTGTGTTGAGGACAATACTTGCTTGCCAGATTGTGCGTCTAAAAGGTTTACAACATCATCCCATTCTGTAAATCCGTAATCCTTGAATATTTCGAACAAATAAGCTTTCGGGTTATTCAACTTTTTAAATTCTAAAATCTTAAATACAATTTGATTATTGTCTATAGTTTCAACAGCTTTATTAAAAACATCATCTATACGGTCTTCAATAATATCTGCCGTATCATTTAAGTTACTAATCGTATTTTGAAAATTTTGCAATAAACTCGAATTTATCTCCTTTAAAACAGGAATCACATCATGTCTTAATTTATTACGTAAATATTTAGTAGAGGCATTACTGCTATCGTCTCGCCACTTTAAGTTGTTCGTTTTGGCGTAAGTTTCAATGTCGTTGCTAGAAAATGGCAAAAGAGGTCTCACAAAATGATTATTAACCTCTGGAATTCCTATTAAACCATCTAATCCCGTACCTCTTGATAAATTAATTAGAAAAGTTTCTAAATTATCATCGGCATGATGTGCAGTTAAAACATAATCAAAATTCAGCTGTTCTGCTAATGCTTCAAACCAATTATAGCGCAATTCTCTCGCTGCCATTTGTATGGAAACCTTATGTTTCTTAGCATATTCATTAGTATCAAAACTTTCAATAAATACTTCTAAATCTAGATTGTCTGCCAATTGTAAAACAAAATCTTCATCGGCGTCACTTTCATCGCCTCTTAAATTAAAATTGCAATGTGCTAAGGCTATATTCAAACCTGATTTATGACATAAATGTGCTAATACAACACTATCTATTCCTCCAGAAATGGCAATTAGTAGTTTACTGTTTTTCAGGAAAGGTAAACGAGATTCTAAATGTTGCTCAAATTGTTCAAACATGGTTCAAATATACAACTTTGCGTTTTTAATTTAATCGGAAATTGTTAATATAAAATGACATAAATCATCAATTTTAATCAAAAAATGAAGTATCTTTTATGAGTAAATTTTAAATACTACGGTTATGTGCTCATTAGATAAAATAAATGATAAAACGACGAAGGCAGCTTTTGATAAACGCGTAATTTCAGCAACACAACACATACAAACCTATGTTAAACATAGACTATACATTGCAGAATCTACTGGAATTATTCCTAAAAACATGTATACGTCTCATGGTATCATTGACGAGGCTATTGCTAAATACTACGAAAACGGATATAATATTGATAGCGATGCTTCAACCATAAAACTTAGCCTTTTTAGAATTGTTGACACCGATTTAAACACGCTTTTTAAAAAAGAAGCATTTCATAAAAACACGATTAGCACGAATTCAATCTTAAAAGAAGAATTAGATGATTTAGAAGAAAAATATACCGTAGATGCCGATATGGATTTTGTAATGAATGAAGATTTAAATGATATTTCATATAAACAAGACCATAAACACAAACACTTGTTTTTATATGACGACAATGATACTTCTATTTTAAACGCATTTGATATTGAAGAAATTTCTCTTAACAATTCGAAAAAAAAATTAGGCAGTTTATATAGTTGGTTACCATTAAACGTATCTAATATTATTGATTTGTTAGTTTTTGGAAAATTAAGCTTTGAAGAAATATCAAAAGTTAAATCTATTGAAGTAAAACGCGTGGAATTTATTTTTAATGAAGTAAAAGAAAAATTTAAAGAACATATTGATTAATATTAGTTCTCTAAAACCATTCGCATCGCTTTGGCTTTAACCAAACATTCCTCATATTCTTTTAGCGGGTCACTTTTTGCTGTAATAGCACCACCAACGGAATAAGAGACATACTTTTTGGTGTCGTTATATAAAATACTACGTATAACCACATTAAAATCGAAATCACCTATGGGCGAAAAATAGCCTACTGCACCAGAGTAAAGTCCGCGTTTGGTTTCTTCTAAATCTTCAATAATTTTCATCGCAGAAATTTTAGGAGCTCCTGTCATACTTCCCATAGGGAAGGTACTTTTTATAATATCTATGGGATGTGTTGACGGTTCAACTTGTGATGTTACCGTAGAAATCATTTGATGCACCTGATCGAACGTGTAAATCTGGCACAACTCTTCTACTTTCACGCTGCCTTTTATAGCTGTTTTAGATAAATCGTTACGTACCAAATCTACAATCATGATGTTTTCACTTCGCTCTTTTTCGTTTTCTGATAAATCTTGCTTTAATCTAATATCTTCATCAATATTTAACGCGCGTTTTGCAGTACCTTTTATAGGCTGTGAAATTAGAGATGTTCCTTCCTTTTTCAAATAACGTTCAGGTGATGCCGATAACAAATATTTATCTTGACATTTTAAAAACGTTGCAAAAGGCGGATTTGAAATCGCATTGAGTTTATTATAGGTTTCTAACGGATGAATCGTGGTATTTTCAGCATAAAACTCTTGACAAAAATTAGCTTCATAAATATCGCCACGATGTATGTGATCGAGCATATTATTTATTCTCTCGAAGTATTCATCTTTGTGGATGCGAAGTTTTATTTTGATTTGATTTTCTGAAACCTTTCGACTGTGCTCAAGGTGACTATCATCTAAATTTTGAATTGCTTCTAAATCGTCTTCAATCTCATCATCAACACAATTTAAGTATTGAATTTCAACTTGATTATCTTTAAAAAAAAACAACTTTTTAGGCTGAAAAAAGTATAAATCTGGAAATTCTAAACCATCAAAATTACTCGATTTTAAAGCTTCAACATCATTTTTTAAATCGTACGTTAAGTATCCAAAAATCCAATCGTTTACAAGTGTTTGGTATTCCTTTAATTTTTCAAAACCCTGAACATAATCTGTTTGAATACAAGTAAAAGCATCAACAGCTAAGACTGCATCATAATTAGAATAAGCTTGCTCGTAATTATTAGAATCTAACCACACCACATCATCAAACTGTTGTGCCCAAATGAGTATTTGACTTTTAAAGATTTTCGAGTCTTTAAATTTATAAATTTGTTTTGTTCTCAATAAAAAAGATTATTAAGCAAAGTTAAGTAGAATACTTAAAAAATTAAGATTTTTGTACTTTAAACATCTAAAAGCATGTACACCTTACAAAACGAGAAACTTAAGATTGCGGTTAAAAAAATTGGTGCCGAATTATGCAAAATTACTTCGGTAAAACATCACACCGAATTTATGTGGGACGCGAACCCTGATGTTTGGGATAGCCACGCCCCTAACCTGTTCCCTATTATTGGTGCTTTAAAAAACAATACTTATATTTTTGAAGGTACTGAATACCATTTACCAAAACATGGTATGATACGAAACAACAGCAATATTGAATTGCACAAACAAACCGAAAACAGCTTAACCTTTAAATTAATTTACAGTGAAGGGACGCTAAAAATATATCCGTTTAAGTTTGAATTTTACATCACTTATACCCTTACAGGTTCTACCATAGAAATAACACACACTATTAAAAATGCAGATAGCAAAACCATGTATTTCTCGGTTGGTGGCCATCCTGCTTTTAAATGCCCTATCTATAACGATGAAAAATATGATGATTATGTTTTAGAATTTGAACATACTGAAAACGCAGAAACACACCTCATCAACATGGAAAATGGTCTTATTTCACCTAAAACAAAACCCGTTTTTAATAATACGAATATATTACCTTTAAAGCACGACTTATTTAATGAAGACGCACTGATTTTTAAAGATTTAAAATCTAAAAAAGTCATTTTAAAAAGTAATATACATGGTGAAGTTCTATCTTTTAACTATCATGATTTTGATTATCTAGGTATTTGGGCAAAACCAGAAGGTGACTATGTTTGTATAGAACCTTGGTTAGGTATTGCTGATAACGAAGACACCAATCAAGATTTAAAAACCAAAGAAGGTGTTTTAAAACTTGCAGCCAACAAGACCTTTAAAGCAAGCTACAGTATTGAAATACATAACAGTCGTTTAGCTTAGATAAAATTTTAAGCTTAACTTTGCATGCTAAATTACAACTGTGAGCTTTCAAGATTTAAATTTAAATACCCCATTATATAACGCCTTAGACGATTTAGGCTTTAAAACCCCTACTCCCATTCAAGCAGAAGCTTTTAATGTGGTGAGCTCGGGGAAAGATATGGTTGGTATTGCCCAAACAGGTACAGGTAAAACCTTTGCCTATATGTTGCCTATTTTAAAGAATTTAAAATTTTCAACACAAGAAAACCCACGTATTTTGGTTTTAGTACCAACGCGCGAATTGGTGGTACAGGTGGTTGATGAAATTGAGAAACTGTCAAAATATATCAATACTCGGGTATTAGGTGTATATGGAGGCACGAATATTAACACGCAAAAACAAGCCATTGCTGCTGGTATTGATATTCTAGTAGCAACACCTGGTAGATTATATGATTTAGCTTTAAGTCGTGTATTACAATTAAAATCGATACAAAAATTAGTGATTGATGAAGTTGATGTGATGCTCGATTTAGGTTTTAAACATCAGCTGATTAATATTTTTGATATTCTTCCTGAGAAAAGACAAAACATTATGTTTTCGGCAACCATGACCGAAGATGTCGATTTGCTTATTAACGATTTCTTTAAAAGTCCGGAGCGTGTATCCATTGCTATTTCGGGAACACCGTTAGATAACATATCGCAAACACGTTATAAGGTTCCTAATTTTTATACTAAAATAAATTTATTAACCCATTTACTAAACGATACCGAAACCTTTAATAAGGTTCTAATATTTGTGGCGTTTAAAAAAATGGCAGATCGATTATTTGATCAACTCGATGAGATTTTTCATGACGAGTTATGCGTCATTCACTCAAATAAAACACAAAATTACCGTTTACGAAGTATCGAGCAATTTAGAAACGGAGACAACCGTATTTTAGTAGCGACCGATGTTATGGCACGTGGTTTGGATATTGATAACGTATCGCATGTTATAAATTTCGATACGCCTATTTACCCAGAGAACTACATGCATCGTATTGGTAGAACAGGTCGTGCCGAACGTAAAGGAGAAGCCCTTATTTTTAATACCGAAAAGGAAGCAGATGCCATTGAAAATATTGAATCTTTAATGAATATGGAGATTCCTTTAATGGAATTACCAGAAGAAGTAACAGTATCTACAGAACTTATTCCAGAAGAACGTCCAGTAATAAAGGAACATAACAATCCTAATAAACGCAATAAAGACGAAGATGCACCAGGACCTGCTTTTCATGAGAAATCTGAAAAGAATTCTAAAGAAAATTTAGGTGGTTCGTATAAATTCAAAATTGCTGCGAAGTACAAAAAGCCTAAAACAAGAGGCGATAAAAATTATAATAAACGAAATAAGAAGAAGTAGGTTTTGTTGGGCGTTACCACGAGGGTCGGGCTTTCCGCTATATCTTTTGTTTTGTCTTTCCTGCGCAGGAAGGAATCCATAATAAAGTTGCAAACTAATTTTATAAAGTTCTTTATAATTTAAGAGAAAACAAAAGGATGCCGCTGCAATCCCTAACGCGGGTATTTGCTATATACATGTTATTCCTGTGAAGGTAGAAGTCTATAAAATCAATTACTTACTTGTGGATTCCTCTTTCATAGGAATACACATACTTCAAAAAGCTACAAATCAAAAACTACAATAAACAAAAAAGCGTATACAAATAACAGTTTCAGTTGTTCTTATCATTTCTAATTCATAAATCAGTTGTCATTCCTGCTCAGGCAGGAATCTGCTTTTAAGAATACATGTATAAAACTATTCATCAATATTATCTCTACATCCTTTCAAACAAAAAAAATGGCACGCTCTATATTGGAGTCACTAACGACCTTGAACGTAGAATGTTTGAACATAAAAATAAATTGGTCGATGGGTTTACAAAAAAATATGGACTAAATAAATTGATGTATTTTGAATCCTTTCAATATGTAAATGATGCTATTAAAAGAGAAAAAAACATGAAAAAGTGGAAACGTGAATGGAAAATTAAATTATTAGTAGAAGAAAACCCTAATTGGGATGATTTGTCTTCGGATTGGACTTTCTTAATTGATTGAGTAATAGATTCCTGCCTCCGCAGGAATGACAAAACCGAACAAAACTAAAGACAGCAAAAATTATAATAAGAATATGTAGTTTTATAATTTTCAGTTTATTGTAAACTCAAGTTGTAAATATACTGTTATTACTACGCAGGCAGGAATCTTTAAAAACAGTTACGTTCTTGTTGTTTCCTTCCCGATAGCTATCGGGATTTGCAGGAATGACAAAACACAAGTAATCCAGAAGCCATAAGGATTATAATAAACGGCACAAAAAAAGAAGTTTCTATGATTTCTATTCATCGTAAACTCAATTTGAAAACGCACTGTCATTCCTGCGTAGGCAGGAATCTATAAAAACAGTCACTTCCTTGTGGGTTCCTACCTAGGCAGGAATAACTAAACACACCTAGAACCATATATAGTAAAATTTAAATAACAGAGTAATACTCTAAAATTTAAAGATGACACATACTAACACAGCTAATGATTTTCAAAATAATCACCTAATCTAATATTTAATTTATATTTGCAACACATTGCACTTTATGATAGCTAGAATTAAAAAATTATTACTCTCTATTGAACAAGTTCCCACGCTACTCTATCTTGTAAAATGGGTGTTTATTTGTTTGCTTTTAGGCGCTGTTGCTGGTAGTGTTTCGGCTTTCTTTCTGACAAGTTTAGATTGGGCAACACAGTATAGAGAATCTCATTTATGGATTATTTGGTTACTACCAATTGGTGGTTTTATTATTGGCTTATCGTATCATTTGTATGGTAATGACGTTGTAAAAGGAAACAATTTATTACTTGAAGAATTTCACTCACCAAAAAAAATCATCCCTTTTAAAATGGCTCCTTTGGTGCTTTTTGGTACGATTGCAACACATTTATTTGGCGGATCGGCAGGTCGTGAGGGTACAGCTGTACAAATTGGTGGTGCCATTGCCGACCAGTTTACAAAAATATTGAAACTCTCTAAACGCGATAGACAAATTCTTTTGATTGCAGGTATTAGCGCAGGTTTTGCTTCCGTTTTTGGAACGCCTTTAGCAGGTGGTATCTTTGCTCTTGAGGTATTAGTTTTAGGAAGAATTAGATTAGATGCTATCATCCCGAGTTTTATGGCTGCCGTTTTTGCTAACTATTTTTGTGAAATCTGGAACGTATCGCATACACATTATCATATTTCTGAAGTGGTGGAAATGAATCCTATAAACCTGTTATGGGCTTTACTTGCTGGTATTATTTTTGGTTTGGTTGCCATGCTATTTTCAAAATCGACTCATTTTTGGAGTAACTTATTTAAAAGATATATTAAATACCCTCCATTGCGTCCTGTTATTGGTGGTGTTATTTTAGCTGTTACTATCTATTTTATGGGAACGACTAAATACATTGGTTTAGGTATTCCCACTATTGTTGATGCTTTTGATGTCAACCTGAACTCTTATGACTTTTTACTAAAAGTATTACTCACCTCTTTTACTCTAGGTGCTGGTTTTAAAGGTGGCGAAGTAACCCCTTTATTTTTTATTGGGGCCACTTTAGGAAATGTACTCATTTGGTTTATTCCGTTACCTATGGGACTCCTTGCAGGCATGGGTTTTGTTGCCGTTTTTGCAGGTGCTACCAATACGCCTATTGCATGTACTATTATGGGCATTGAATTATTTGGAATAGAAGCGGGCGTTTTTATAGCTTTGGCTTGTAGTACGGCCTATCTATTTTCAGGACATACAGGCGTTTATGCGTCCCAAATTATTGGAAGTCCGAAAAACAATTTTTATATCCGTGAAAAAGGCTTACCGCTTTCTGATATTAAAAAGAGACGTGATAAACAAGAAAAAAAATAAGCTTATTAATCTGCTATCGCTTGGTTTACCAAGATTCTAAATTTCCCTGCAGTATCATCATTTACCTTTTGAGTTTGTTTTAATAATACTGCTAAAATATCTTCTTTAGGATCTGCAAAATACTGTGTATTAAAGTAACCTCCCCATTCAAAAGTACCTTCACTACTATTACCTCCTAAATCGTGTTTTTTCTTATCTACTAAAGCAAAAGCTAATCCATGAGACATTTCAATATTTTCAGATATATAAGGAATTTGATTGGTTAAAATAGTTTCCACAGTAGTTCTACTTAAAAGTCTAACACCATTCAATTCTCCTTTGTTTAAATACATTTGCAGAAACGTGGCGTAATCTTTTGCTGTACTTGAAAGTCCTGCTCCACCAGAGAAAAAACGTTTAGCTCCTGTTTTAGGGTAATCGGTATCATAAAACGTTACAGGGTATTTTATCCATTCATTACCTTCTTTGGTTTGAACGGTTACCAATCTTTCATATTTTGATTCTGGAAGATAAAATTGAGTATCATGCATATTTAAAGGCTCGAAAATTCTAGTTTTTAAAAATTCATCAAAAGGCATTCCTGACATGATTTCAACAAAATACCCTAGCACATCTAGACCTTCACTATACGTAAACTTTTCACCAGGATTGTGATGTAATGGTAATTTGGCAAGTTTTTTAATATTATCGGCAATAGCAACATCTTCTGTAGTAAATAAATCTACAATACCTGCTTTTGCATATAACTTTTTAAATCGTACATCACTATCTATTTGTCCGTAACCAATACCCGATGTATGCGTTAATAAGTTTCTAATAGTTATTTGATTATTAGCTGGTTTGGTTGTGTATGATGAATCTGCTTCGTTAAAAGATTCTAAAAGTTGTGCGTCTCCAAATTCTGGAATATATTTTGAAATAGGATCGTCTAAATTAAATTTCCCTTCTTCCCACAACATCATAACAGCTGTTGAAGTAATAGCTTTAGACTGCGATGCAATTCTAAAAATATGATCTAATTCCATATTGGTTTTTGAAGTATTATCAGCCATTCCAAAAGCTTTATAATACACTATTTTACCATGTCGAGCAATTAAAGCTACCGCACCAGGAATTTTGTTTTCTGAAACTGCATATGTTAACATCGAATCTATTCGATCTAGTCTTGTCTCTGCCAGACCTACTGAACTAGGAACTGCAATAGAAAGTACTTCGGATTGTAATACTGGTGTTTGCTTAAAACAAGACGATAAAACAAATGCGGTAAGGCAAACTAAAAATAGTTTTTTCATGGGTTTAGTAGTTGGTTTTCATTATAGAAAAGCTAAGTTACTTTTTTAATGATAATTATAATCATCTATAAATAAAAAAACCCTTTCAAATAAATGAAAAGGGTTTTATATAATATAAACAGAACTAGAACTTTTATCTTCCTCCCGGAGGACAATTTTGTTTTAAATAGTTTGTATATAAGGTTCGTAAATGCTCACTAGTACCTTCTCCTTCAGAAATAGAGTGTGTTCTATTTGGATACGCCATAAATTGAAATTGTTTATTATACTTTACCAATTCATTAATTAACATTTCGGCATTATTATAATGTACATTATCATCGCCTGTACCATGAATATATAACAAATTTCCTTTTAAATTTTTAGCATGTGTAATTGGAGAGCCATCAATAAAATCTTTTAAATTTTCTTGTGGTAAGCCCATATAGCGCTCTTGATAAATATTATTGTAAGTAAGTTGGTTACTTACTGCTGCAATGGCAATACCTGTTTTGTAAATATCTGGATATTGAAACATTAAATTTAATGTGGTTGAACCACCACCACTCCATCCCCAAACGGCAACTCGTGAGGCATCAACAAAATCCCATTTTAAAACTTCTTTTGCAGCCATGGCTTGATCGGTAATATTGATTTTCCCAATATTTCTATATATCGCTTTTCGCCAAGCACTACCTTTTGGGACAGGTGTACCTCTATTATCTATAGTCATGTATATATAACCGTCGTCAGCCATATTACCATTATATAATCTGTTAAATCCAACTCTGTAAGTATCTTTCACATTTGCCCCCCAAGGTTCTGCATATACCATAAAAACAACAGGATATTTTTTAGAAGCATCAAAATTAGTTGGCTTCACCATTAAACCATCCATTTCTGTTCCATCTGCTATTTTAACCTTAAAAAATTCTACCGTTTTTTCTACCTGAGAATTTTCTATTTTAGTTAAATTACTTTCAGTAATATCCACCAATTTATGATTTGGTAAAGTTATAAATCCATACACTGGTTTTGTATGAGTATTATTAAACACATGAAAAGCATACTTACCAGTTGGTGATATAGAATAAATATTTGTACCAGATAATTCTGAAGGCGTAACTCGAACAGCAGTACCTTTTCCATTTAAGTTGGTTTTGTATAAATATTTTTGAGTGGCATTATTTGGTGATGCATAAAAATAAATAAGATTGGCTTTTTCATTGACAGCTAACACTTCCATTACATCATAATCACCTTTTGTTATAAGCTTTTCTTTTCCTGTTATATCAATTCTATATAGATGTCTCCAACCATCTTTTTCACTAAACCATAAAAACTCTTTGTTGCTATTAATCCACTTAAATTTATGTCTGAATGTTAACTCATATGTGTCCTCCCATCCATTAACAATACTTATCCATGATTTATTACTTTCAATATGAATCTGATTAACTTCATTTGTAATAACATTACAGTTTAATATTTTACTTTCATTCTGTTTTCTATTCAATTGTTGTACAAATAAATTAGTTACAGAATTCCATTCCATACGTGGCAAATAATGCTGACTAGCATTTCCTAAAATATTAAGCCATTTTTTTTCTTGATTTGATAATTTAATAACTCCTATTCTTGCTGGAGACGGATTTTGACCTGCTGTAGGGTACTCTACTGGGTTAATACGTGAATATACAGAATCAGTGAAATTTATCATATTATAGTCACGAATTTTTCGAGCATCAATTTGCCAAAAAGCAATACGCTCACTATCTGGACTCCATTGAAAACCATCGCGACACGAAAACTCTTCTTCATAAGCCCAATCGAACGTACCATTAATTAATTTTCTGTTTCCATCAAAAGTTAGTTTAGTAATCTTTTGAGCAGCTAAATCTTCTACATAAAGATTAAATTCGCTTACATAAGCAACTTTTGTTGCATCAGGCGAAAATTTAGCAAACCGAAGTGAGGATTCTGGAAGACTTATTCCTACTTGTTGCAATGATTTTGTTTTTAAATCGAGTACCCAATAATCGCCTTCTGTATTTAACCTCCAAACTTTTTTTGTATTGGTATAGATTAATATTTTTGAATAATCTTTTGAAAAACTAAATGCTGTAATATTAATTGGATTTCTGTTTTCTGGCGTAAGCATTTTTCTTGTTACAAAAATATTCTTAGTATTACTTGGCAGTATGGTTCGTATAATTTCGTTTTGTTCTATTCTATAATACGAATTACCATCTTCAGCCCAATTAATTTGTTGAGAATAAATAAGGTTTATAAATACAAAATAAACTACTGTAAAAAAAGTTCTAAGCTTAATATATTTCATGTAGGTTGTTCTTAATATTAACGGGTTATTTTATTTAAACACGAATTTAGTTTTTTTGATTAAAAAAGCGATATTCTTTAACAAAAAAAACCCTTTCAAATAAATGAAAAGGGATTTTGAACTGAAAAATTCAATACTTTTATTTTTTTTGTAACCCTCTTAAAATAAGAATACCAATTCTCGCAATAACAAAAGTAAAAAGCCCAAAAACTGCTGTTAATAAAGACACTTTAAGTCCGCCAGCAAAAACGGCAGGATTTGCATTCCCCATAGCTTCCACAGAATCGAATGCTGTAATTAAACCTATTACAGATCCTAAAAAGCCTATAGTAAGTCCTAAAAGGCTACTATCTGTAGTTAATTGAATCATTTTTTTTGAAATCTCACTATTCTTTTTAATGCTTATAAAACCTCTAACTAAAAAGAAAAGAGACAACAAAAAACAAATAAGAATAAGCGACATAAAAAAGGGACCACCTTCATTGAATCGATCTACAAAAGGATTTGAAGCCACTAATAATTTTGGTAATACTAATGGTGCTAATACATACATAACTGTGCGTTTTTTGATTAATATATCACAAACTTACTTTAGATAGCTTTTCAAAATATAAAAATGCGGTGAATAACCAAATTAGAACAGGATATTGCAAATAGCAAAAACCCTTGTTAAATCTGTCATTCATCTACAAAAAAAGAATTCTCTATAAAAATATACTATTATTGTAATACTATTTATCAAGTATGCTTAAAAATAATTTTATTTTAAAAAAAATAGGACAGTTAATATTACATGTATTGTTTTGGTGTGTTGTTTTGTTCTTTTTCACTTACTTCTTTGGAGCTGAAAATCAAAATTATAGCGACACTCTATCCTTTTCGTTATTCTTAATGCCTATAACCATAGCAACCACTTATGTTTCTATTTATAAATTAATACCAGATTACCTTATTACAAAACGTTATTTTCTCTTTATAATTTACAGCTTATATACCCTCATTATTTCTGGATATTTAATAATGGTTTCTATCTTTTTTAGTTTGACTTATTTAGCGAATTTTGAATATAACGACATGAACCCTGCGACTAAAAACATACTATTAGTTACAACTGGAGTGTATTTAGTAACCATTATTGTAAGTGCTTTTAAGTTACTAAAACTTAACTTAAATCATGTTGAACAAAAAAACAAACTAGAAAATAAAATATTAGAAACACAGCTCAAACTTAAAGAGCAAGAGTTGAATTATTTAAAAATGCAGATTCACCCGCATTTCTTATTTAACACTTTAAATACTATGTATGGGTTTGCGTTAAAGAAAGCAGATGAAGCTCCAGAAATGATTTTAAAGCTTTCTAATTTATTAGATTATTTACTTTATAAAGTTGACAAACCTTTTGTGCTTCTAATAGACGACATCAATCACATTAAAGATTATATCGAATTAGAAAAAATGCGTTTTAATAACACATTGAATATTGAACTTGTTACCGAAACCATTATAGAACACACCAAAATAGCGCCCATGCTTTTATTACCTTTTATTGAAAATAGTTTTAAACATGGGGTTATAAAAAATGGTACATTATCCATACATATTAATATATCCTGTAAAGACAAAAAACTGTACTTTTATATAGAAAATACGAGTGCTGACAACGACATATCATCTAAAGGTATTGGATTAGAAAATATACAAAAGCGTTTAGATTTATTATACAAAGACAATTACACACTAACTATTAATAATGACAGCCATTTATTTAAAGTGAGCTTAATATTAAATATCCTAGAATAATTGCAACAAAACAATAACATATCGTGCCTTATTGTAGATGATGAAACTATAGCTAGAGACATTATAGAAACACATTTAAACAAAATACCTAACATTAACATTGTTGCCAAATGCAGTAACGCTATTGAAGCGTTTAATACTATAAGAAATCATACCATAGATTTGGTTTTTCTAGATATTAACATGCCCGAAATAACAGGGATTTCGTTTGCTAAATCTATAAACAAAGACATTAAAATTATTTTCACAACTGCTTATCGTGATTATGCTGTTGAAGGCTTTGAGCTTCAAGCAGTCGATTATTTACTAAAACCTATTTCGTTCGATCGTTTATTAAAAGCCGTTAATAATTACTTTGATATATATAGTGACACTAAGAATAACACTATTCAAGAAAGTAACAATAATGATTTTATGTTCGTTCGTTCAGACAGACGTATGATAAAAATAGACTTTAATGCTATTATCTATATTGAAAGTTATAGCGATTATATAAAAATTCACTTAGCCAACGAAACCATTACTACCAGAGAAACCATAAGTGCTATTGAAGCAAAACTACCAAAAGAACAGTTTATTAGAATACATCGATCTTATATTTTATCGATAACTAATATTACTTCATTTACACACGAAGAAATAACTATTAATAAAAAATCGCTACCAATTAGTAGAAGTTATAAAAAAGATGTTTTAAATATTTTAGAAAAATTTTAAACAAAAAAAATCCCTTTCCAAATGAATGAAAAGGGATTATGATTTTAAGACTTATAAATTTAATTCATTTTTAAAACCAATTCTTTTCCCTTATATATTATAGTTTTAGTCTTTGCTTTAGGTATTGTTTCCATACCATTTCCATTGTTATCATCAACAACTATAATATTAAATTGACATTTTTTAATCATCTTAGGAAAAGCTCCTTCTCTTTTTCCTATTGTTAAAGATTTGGTTTCATCATTCCAACTAAACTTAATGGTAGAAAATAATCCTTTTTCATAATTATAATTATCTTTTTCATCATCATACAATGTAAATTCACCATCAGCTCCTGGATAAATACGGATTTCTATAGGAGTACTATTTTTTTCATTAGCATATTGAACGAAAGGTCCCATTGGTAAAACTGAACCAACTTTCACATATAAAGGCATAACATCAATAGCTGCTTTAGCTTGAATGGTTTGACCTCCATCATATGTTTTTCCTGTCCAAAAATCTATCCATTTTGTATTTTCTGGCAAATAAACCGCTCTTGATTTTATAACACTAAAATCTTCTGTAACACCAATATAATGACTTCCTTTTTTCTCTACCTCAACATACATTGGGTCTGTTACAGGACAAACTAATAATGATTTCCCGAACATATATTCATCATTAATATCCAAAGCATTCTTATCATCAGCAAAATCCATGACTAATGCACGAATCATACTTGATGAATTTGCTGTTACATCCCATGATGTAGAATAAATATAAGGTAATAACCTATATCTTAAATTGATAAACTTTTCAATAGCATCATAAGCCCATGTTCCTTTGTCTCCAAATTGGTAAATTTCACGAGGACCATCAGTACCATGAGAACGCATCATAGGACAAAAAGTTCCATATTGCAACCAACGCACATACAATTCTTTATAAGCTTCATTATTATTTCTCTCTGGATAATGCGATAAGAAAAAGCCACCAATATCGGTATTCCAATATGGGATTCCAGTTAAAGAAAAATTCAATCCTGCAGCAATCTGATTTTTAAAGAGAGGCCAACTGGCTGTTACATCACCAGACCATGAGTTGGCACCGTAGCGTTGTTGACCTGCAAAAGCAGAACGGGTTAGTATAAATACACGCTTATCTTCACTAGTTGCTCGTTGATGGTCATAAACCCCTCCAACTGTTTTTAAAGGATATAAGTTTCTGTATTTTCTAAGCGATCCTAAATAGGTTTGTTCATCATAATCTTTATCTTCTCTCTCAAAATGATCAGGTTCTGTAGAATCCATCCACCAACCATCATTTCCTAAACTAAAAATACCTTTATTTAAGTATTTCCAATAAATATCTCGAGCATTTGGATTATATGCATCATAAACTTTTACACCAGAACTTTTAGCATCTTTTGGTTGCGGCCATGTATTTTTATCTGTTAAAGGCCATGTTTTAAAATCAAATAACAACCCTTTTTCATTCAATTCTTTAAAAGGCTTTGTTTCAGGACCGAAAGAAGACCAAATAGAAAAGATAACATGTGCATTTAAATTGTGAAGCTCATCAATCATTTTCTTAGGGTTTGGAAATTCTGGATTTAAAAACTCCATCCCATTCCAATGGTAATTATCGCCCCAATATTGCCAATCTTGAATAAGTCCATCAATAGGAACTCCTAATTCACGATACTTTTTTACAACCCCTACCGCTTCGTCTTGACTTACATATCTTTCTTTACTTTGCCAATAGCCATAAGTCCAATAAGGAAACATAGGAGCTTGTCCTGTTAAATCTCTAATATGCTTTACAACGCCATCTGCATTACCTCCATACATAAAATAATAATCTACACAATCTCCTACTCTAGACTCAAAAGATGTTTCGAAAACACTATCTGAAAAATCTGTTGGTGAATAATTATCCCAAAATACGCCATAACCTTTTGAAGATTGCAGTACAGGAACAGCTGTAATTAAAATTTCTTGTAAAAGATGTAACTTTTGATTTCTTTGCGACATGTTTCCATCTTGAAACTGCCCTAAACCATAAACTTCTTCATTTTTATCTAATACATATGATTGACGCACTACATAACTATCCTCATCAACATCTTTTATTGATGTAAACTGAACGCCATAATCTTTCTCAACAAGTAATGGTTTCTGATCTGAAGAAACAAAAGAAACGCTTCCTGTTTTTTTATTTATATGAACTGCTAATTTTAATGAAGAAATAATTACTTCATTTACATTTTCTAATAAACTCAAATTAAGATTTTCTGGAGTTTTAATTACTGAATGGCTCTTCTTTTCAAAATCATTTCCTATGGGAGATTTTAACACTCTTACTATTTCAGGAGTATAAAACTCAATAGTAACATTAATATTATTAATTTGAGTATTAATAACATTAAGTGTTTGTTCATCTTCTTGCGCTTTGACAAGAAAATTAAAAGCAAATACAAGAATCAATAATAAACTAAACTTTTTCTTCATAATATAATCTTACACAATTAATAAGTGTAAAAATAACATTTATTTTATAATATCATAAAAAATCCCTTTCCAAATGAATGAAAAGGGATATATAAAGAGGTTTTTAGAACACAAGAAATAACCAACCAAATATTTACCCTAAATTAAAATTAATCTTGAATTCTTACTTGACTCTCTACAATATCTTTAATAGGTACTACTAATTTACCTTCTACCATTTTTAAAGTTACCGATGTACCATCAATAGATTCTACCTCACCTTTAACGTTATTAAATTCTATATTTTGTCCTATCTCATATGTTTTTCTCGCATAAAATGTTTTTAATAAATCGCTCACTATTTTTTGCGCTCCAAAACCAAAAGCCAAAGCAAAGGCTAATAAAAAGGCAGCCAATATCATGGTAATATTACTCGTAATAATATCAGTATCAACGCCTGCTTGATTTAGTGCGGTTATAGATGTAAAAATTAAGATAATAAAAAACACCACCTGACTTATAATTTTTGCTCCTGATAAATCCATAGAATCAAAAAAAGATTTTAGACCTTTTTTAATAACGCTTGCTAAAACTAATCCGATAGTAAAGATTACTATGGCTGCAAATAATTGTGGTAAATACCCCAGGAGATAACTTATTTGTTCCGAAATCATGGTTAAATTTAATATATCTGACACCATAATTATCAGTATAATATACATGATCCATTTTACAAAGTTTGAAACAATTTTAACGGTATCAAAATTCAATTTTTTACCTTCAATTATTTCTATATCATTTAATTTATCATCTATTTTATTGGCATTAGCTAGCTTTAAAACCTTTTTAACAATGCGAACTATTATTTTTGTAATCAACCACCCGAAAATCAAGACAATAATGGCGCCTATTATACTAGGAAACACCTTTGTTACCTCTATCCACATGACATTTAAAGATTCCATGGCAATATTTTTCCACTCTGCTGCTTTTTCCATGATTTAATATTTTTTGTTACTATTACTTTGAGTTATTTATATTTTATTTTTTTCTCTTATTTATTACAGACTCAATAAGGTCTCCTACATTATAAGAGAATAATGTAGCTAGATCCATAAGTAATTTTGCCATGGCAATATCACTCATAACCTTAGACTTAAGTTCTTTCGGAACTTCCTTAAGAGGCTGGTCTACATATTTAAACGGATTCTCCATTATTAAAGGTTATTAGCGTATACAGTTTGTAATTTGTCTTTAGCACGTTTAATTCTCATTTTAACCGCACTTTCTCCTATTCCTAAAACACTTTCAATCTCTTTTATAGAAAGAGAATCTTGGTATTTTAATAATAAAATCATTTTCTCCTCTGGAGAAATTAGCTCTAAAGCTACCTTCAATTTATCAACCTTCATACTTAAAAACCCCGTATCATCTTCATCATCTGAAAGATTTTCAATATCAGTATAATCCACTGATTGTTTTTCAAACTTTTTAGCCGTATTTCTAGTTACATAATTTACGCAATGATTATATGTAAATGAATATAACCATGTTGAAAATTTAGACTTCCCTTTAAAACTAGCTAACTTTATAAAGAGTTTTAAAAACACATCTTGCGTTAAATCTTTAGCTTCATCCTCATTATTTGCAAACCCATAACACTTGTTATATACTAGCATAGCATACCTGTCATACAAAATCTCAAAAAGTAATGTGTCATTATTTTTTACAATACCATCTACCAGTTCTTCGTCTGATAATTCATTAATATTTTCTAGGGTCCTCAAATAATGTAGCTTTCGCTATTTAGTTGTTATCGTCTTTAAGACACTTCTTTTTTTTAAAAGTCACACGTATTTTGTGAAAATTAAAAATATAACTATTGAGGTCTGAAAAAGCGAATAGTTAATACGCATTCAATACGCAAATTGTTATTTAAGAACCTGTTTTTAAAACAAAAACAGAAAAGCTTTAATTTTAAAATAAACGCCTACATTTTATAAAATAAAATATGATACTTGCCGATGATTATGCCTACTTTTTTGTTGATGATATAAATAACAACTTAATTGGCATATGAAAAGTTGAAAGGTGGTATTATAAAGTATTTTTTTACTAATTTTATTCTATTAAATAATTCATCTTATTCTATTAAACAATTACCCCATGAGAATACCTTTTGTTTGCTTACTAATTGTTCTTTTTTTATCTCCTAATTACAACTATGCCTCTGATGATTTTTGGGGTTCAACAGGACACCGAGTGGTTGGTGAGATTGCCGACCAGTACCTTAAATCAAAAACTAAAAGAAAGCTTAGAGAATTACTACATAACGAATCATTAGCATTTGTATCTACGTATGCAGATGATATAAAATCGGATAAAAGATATAATGATTTTTATACATGGCATTATATTAATATACCTTTAGAATCAAATTATGAAGAATCTAAAAAAAATGAATCGGGAGACCTCATAACCGGCATTGAGCATTGTATCAAAATAATTAAAGATGACAATTCTAGCGATGAAGACAAAGCATTTTACCTTAAACTATTAATTCATTTTATTGGTGATTTACATCAACCTATGCATGTTGGACTTGCAGAAGATAAAGGTGGAAATGATTTTAAACTACAATGGTTTTACAATGACACTAATTTACACGCTGTTTGGGATACAAAAATGATTAATAGTTACGACATGAGTTATAGCGAACTTGCCGAAAATGCTAACGTATTAAACAAAGAACAGGTAAAAGCAATACAAAAAGGAAGTCTGATTGATTGGGTTAATGACACACATAAACTAACAAGACAAGTATATGCGAACGTTAAACCTGATGAAAATTTGCGTTACCGGTATTCTTATGATAATTTTAAAACCGTAAGAACACAACTTCAAAAAGGAGGTATTCGATTAGCTAAGATTTTGAATGATTTGTTTTAAATAAGCCCTTTGTCTAAAGTTGAAAAAACTTCATCATTAAAAGACTAATTGGATTTGTATAAATCATACCTAGCCAATTCAAGTGTTACTATGGCTTCCCATTCTTCTTGAGTTTCTTTTTTCAAACCATGTTGGGTTTTATAATCATAATCTTCTTGACGTTTTTGCCAATCGTTCTTAATACTCTCAAAGATAAGCTGCGCTCTATTTGAGTTATTAGTCGTTATATTAGCATCAATTAATGCTTTTCGTAATATCCTAGTATAAATTTCTGTGATATCGAAATGAATTTGTTCATGCCTTAAAACATAATCTGTTTTTCCTTTTGGCAACACCCAACTCCCATGATTATAAAATAAGTTTCTCACAAAAAGTTTACCTTCTTTAAAGAAACTTAAACTACCAGATTCATAACCAAAACCAGAATTTGTAACCGCTAAGGCATTTGGAAAATTTTCAATATCTGGTTGCCCTTTAAAATCCTCCCATGTTAATTTTCTATTAGCAGACCACTCTATTTCGGTTTCATACACTTTTGCATTTTCCACTATATAAATATTAGCCCATAACCTATGACATGTACTAAATTTATCTGCAGGTTTATGCCTAGTTATTTTTATAAGATTCGCTCCAGACTGTCTAGCTAATTCTTTTAAGTTATTAATATTTTCATAATAAGAACAGTTATTTGACAAACCATTATCTGTAGCTTTTATTTCACCTATTTTTTCTCCTAAAATTTTTTGATCATCAACAATATCCATTACAACTACCAATTCATCTTTAGAAAGTTCAGGCATTTTTTTAATTATAGAACTCCTTAATTTAGGTGAACACGAAACTAAACTGATAAGATATAAAACAATTAATCCTTTTTTCATATAATAGGTTAAATCAAAAAAAGCAACCTAAAAAAGGTTGCTTTTAAATATTTATAAAAACACGTGATTCATATATTAAATATGTAACGCTCTATCATCCGTAGCCGCTAAAGCAGCTTCTTTAATAGCTTCGGTAAATGTTGGATGCGCATGTGACATACGAGATACATCTTCAGCAGATGCTCTATATTCCATAGCTACAACAGCTTCGGCAATCATATCGGCAGCACGAGCACCAACCATATGCACGCCTAAAATTTCATCGGTAGTTTTATCTGCTAAAATCTTTACAAAACCATCTAAATCCATACTAGCACGACTTCGACCTAAAGCACGCATTGGAAACTGACCTGTTTTATAAGCTATTCCCGCTTCTTTTAATTGCTCTTCGGTTTTACCAACCGCAGCAACTTCTGGCCATGTATAAACAACACCTGGAATTAAATTATAATCGATATGTGGTTTTTGACCTGCAATAGTTTCAGCAACAAAAACGCCTTCTTCTTCAGCTTTATGAGCTAACATAGCGCCTTTTACAACATCGCCAATAGCATAAATATTTGATGCACTTGTTTGTAAATGATCGTTAACCTCAACTTGACCTCTATCGGTTAGTTTTACCCCTGCAGCTTCTGCATTTAAACCATCGGTATATGGACGACGGCCAACAGACACTAAACAATAGTCGCCTTTAAACTCTACTTCTTCACCTTTTTTATTGTCTGCTTTCACAATAACTTCATCGCCAACACGCTCTACAGATTTTACTTTATGAGAAATATTAATTTTGAATTTTTGTTTCTTTAAAACTTTATTAAGCTCTTTAGAAAGACCAGAATCCATAGTTGGAATAATACGGTCCATAAACTCAACAACTGATACCTCTGCACCTAATCTTTTATAAACTTGTCCTAATTCTAAACCAATAACACCACCACCAATAACAATTAAATGTTTTGGAATTTCTTTTAGTTTCAAAGCTTCGGTAGATGTAATAACTCGCTCTTTATCTAATTTTATAAACGGTAAGTTTGACGGCTTACTACCGGTAGCAATAATGGTGTTTTTTGCTTCAATCTCAGTCGTTTCGTCGCCAGAAATTGTAATATGGGTTGCATCTTTAAAGCTTCCTAAACCTTGATAAACATCAATGTTATTTTTCTTCATTAAAAAATCAATCCCACCTGTAGTTTGATCTACAACAGCTTGTTTACGAGCTATCATTTTTTCTAAATTCACTTTAATATCGCCAGGAATTTCAATTCCATGCTCTTCAAAATGTTTTATAGCATCTTCGTAATGATGTGACGAATCTAAAAGCGCTTTACTTGGTATACAACCTACATTTAGGCAAGTACCACCTAGTGTATTATATTTTTCAATAATGGCAGTTTTCATGCCTAATTGTGCGCAACGTATAGCTGCAACATATCCTCCAGGACCTGAGCCTATAACGGCTACATCGTATGAATTCATAATATATTTTTGACGTTCGTTTTTTAAAAATCAATATCAAAAATACAAATGTTTTATGGGAAGGCAATAAAAAACAATGCTTTATAGGTGAATTTATAATTTTGATAATAAAGTGGATAAATATTCGCAATAACACGAACTTTTAATTACGAATTCTTCTTTTTCTTAATGTTTGCTAAAACCCATTCTAGTTCTGGGTCTTTTTTCAAATTTCTATCTTTAATTGTTGGTAATATTTTAACATCTGGCTTTACACCATAACCATCTGGGTTTTGTTTATAGGAGGTTTCTACTTGCATTAACCCCATTCTAATTTTAAGTTTTGATGTTGGCATTTCATAAATTTTATAAATACCAGCCACACATCCATTATATGCACCTCCTGTTTCTTCACCAACAAAAACCACTCTTTTGTTTGTTTTGAGATGTGTTGAAATGAGAGATGATGCCGAAAAAGAATTTCCGTTAATGAGTACATATAAATTTCCGCTATAATGCATTGATTTAGGTGCTTTCTCTTTTGAGAATCTAAGGTTATAATAGAATCTCCCATCACGTTTTTTTGTTTTAATTAAATTATGAATAACAATAAATGGCGAGAATAGTCCTGAAACAATTTTTAATGCATTTGGACTTGCATCACTCATTAAAAAACTTAAATATGGTAATCTATTGGCCACTTCGCTTTCTTCAATAAGTTTATAATTCTTATCTGTTAAATAAGCATATAAATAATCTACTTCAGAAATTCTCCCACCTACATTATCTCTCAAATCGAGAATGAGATTTTTTGTTTTAGCCGAATCTAATTTGGCAAAACTTTCTTTATAAAACTTTTTATAATTTCTATTACCAAAAGCTTTAATCTTCATATAACCCACAGTAGGATCTACCTCTAAAAACTTGAAGTTTCTTGTATAACTTTTATCTTTTTTTATAAAACCATACTTTCTATCATTCTTATTTTTTTCTTTAGCTGCAATGCGATTATTCTTTTTCTCTGTTTTAGTTAGTTTGCGCTTCTTTGCTAATTTAACCTGCTCTTTATCTTTTGGAATACGCTTAAAAGTTCTATTAAATAAAGAATCTTTCAATTTAAATGTTAGAGTTAAACTATCTAAAAAGCCTTTATCTTTATAATAAAAATACGGAAACCCTTTGCCTACATATCTATTGTATAGTGTTTGGTTATATCCATCGGAAGCAAAACGTTTCTTATATAGTTTCACTAAATCAGTAGCCAAATCATCTTCTATTTTAAAAACCTCACACCCTACTAGAGTTGAATCTTCTTCTCTAACATTAGTCACCCAAAGTTTCTGGTTTAAATATTCAAAATCTAAATCGTAAAATTGAAATTTCTTCTTTTTTAATAGTTTACGTTCTTTTCTAGTAAATCGTTTATTAACAGATCCTACCGAGATATGCCCCTGTCTTACAAACCTTACCACAGGTGATAGCTTTTTATAGAACTCACGTGAATTTATTGGTGATTTTATTGAAGTTTTAAGACTATCAAATTTAAAATCCAAATCTTCTTTAGATGTGTATTGATATAGTTTTGGATGATGTCGTTTTAATTGATTGTAAACTTTATCAACATCACTGCGTAAATCTTCAACAGCATGTAAACTACTAGTTTGTTCATTATATTTTTTAACGCTATTACATGAGACTAGGAGTATTAAAATAAGTATAGAACAAAACAGTGTCTTCATATAAATTATAAATGATAATTTTTAGCGAACAACTAAAATACTTGTATTTAAGCAAATTCAAAATCTATTACACATTATTTAACTTTTCAACAATTTCAATCAACCTTGAAAATAAATTTATGTAGTTTTGTGGTTCATGCAAAAAAACATAAACATACAAAACAAAAAAGCCCGCTTTCTATATGAAATATTAGATAAGTATACGGCTGGTATTGTATTAACAGGAACCGAAATAAAATCGATACGAAGCAGTAGAGCTAGTATTGCTGAAAGTTTTTGTGAGTTTAACGAACGTGGTGAACTTTTTGTTATTAATATGACTATTGAAGAGTATGCATTTGGTAATTACTACAACCACAGACCAAAAGCAGAACGTAAACTCCTTTTAAATAAAAAAGAATTAAAAAAATTACTTAAAGAAGTTCAAAATACAGGACTTACCATTGTGCCTTTACGCTTATTTATTAATGATAAAGGCTATGCTAAAATGGTAATTGCTCTAGCAAAAGGGAAAAAACTCTATGATAAGCGAGAAAGTATTAAGGATCGTGATAACAAACGTGATTTAGATAGAATTAAGAAAATTTATAAGTAGATTTTTAATTTTAAGAAACCCTTAACGCTTCAACACTTTACTAATCTTTAATTTGTACTCTTAAATTATTACAACATTCTATAAATGAAAAACCTTCTATTAGTATTAGCGATAAGTTTTATATCAATAACATCTCATTCTCAAGAAAAAAACGAATCTGAAAAAGATTACTCTAAAAACGTATCAACACTTAATAATACTATAGAATCTCTATATCATGTGATTTCTGGTGAAAAAGGTACCGAAAGAGATTGGGCACTTTTTAAATTCTTATTTAAACCTAATGCTAAATTAATTCCTTCATGGAAAAATAAAGAAGGTATCTATGAAATACGCTACATGAAACCAGACGATTATATTAAAAACTCTGAAAAATGGCTTGTTGAAAATGGCTTTTTTGAAAAAGAAATACATCGCAAAGTAGATACTTTTGGGAAAATTTCTCAAGTATTTAGTACTTATGAATCCTTTTACAGTGAAGCTGATGAAAAACCATTTATGCGAGGCATTAATAGTATTCAATTACTAAATGACGGCGAACGCTGGTGGATAGTTAACATTTACTGGACACAAGAAACCGAAAGACAGCCAATTCCTAAAGAGTTTTTAAGATAAATTACTATTTAAAAATTACTCTATTATGGGAAAGCAGTTTTCAAAAATCAGTCTAGAATTACAAGACTTCATCAAAGAACAAAACATTTTTTTTGTGGGTACAGCTGCTCAAGATGGCCGCGTTAATATTTCACCAAAAGGACATGATAGCCTTCGGGTTTTAAATCCCAATAAATTGGTTTGGTTAAACCTTACTGGGAGTGGTAACGAAACTGCTGCACATCTTTTAAAAAATGATAGAATGACTGTTATGTTTTGTGCTTTTGAAGGCAAACCTCTTATTTTAAGACTTTACGGAAATGCTAAAATATATCACGAAAGGGATGCCGAATTTCATCAGTATATTGATTTATTCGAACAAAATACAGGCTCAAGACAAATTATAGAATTAGATATTGATTTAGTGCAAACCTCTTGTGGCTACTCAGTGCCTTTTATGGATTTTAAAGAAGAACGCGGCATGCTAAATTCTTGGTCTGAAAAACAAGGTAAAGAAAAAATAAAAACGTATTGGCAGGAAAAAAACACAAAAAGTATTGATGGTTTTGAAACTAATATCATCTCCAGCTAACAAAACTAATTATCAATTCTTATCCTCTAACAAAGGCACAAATCTGAATTCACCAAATTCTTCCTGTTCAAATTCTTTAGCTCCTTTTCTAATAAAAAGTGTCATAATTTGAACATCATCACCCACAGGAATAACAAGTCTTCCTCCTATTTTTAACTGACTCAGCAATGGTTTAGGTACAAAAGGCGCACCTGCTGTAACAATAATACTATCAAAAGGCGCTTCTTCTGGCAACCCTTTATAACCGTCACCAAAAATAAGTTTCTTAGCCCGATAACCAAGATTAGGTAAAAATTTACTCGTCTTTTTAAATAATTCTTGCTGGCGCTCAATACTAAATACTTTAGCTCCTAACTCACATAAAACAGCCGTTTGGTAACCACTTCCTGTACCAATTTCAAGAATTTTATCGTCTTTTTTCACTTCTAACAATTCACTTTGAAATGCAACAGTATAAGGTTGTGAAATCGTTTGGTCTGCCGAGATAGGAAACGCCTTATCCTGATAAGCATGGTCTAAAAAGCCCGAATCCATAAACAAATGTCTCGGTATTTTACCAATGGCATTTAAAACGGCTATATTGGCTATACCTTTCTTTTTTAATACGTTAACTAATTGTTGTCTTAATCCCTTGTGCTTAAAAGTGTCTTTCAATGGTGGTGTAGTTTGTCCTGCTAAAATTAGTCAAAGATTTTAAAGCTGAAAACAATTTTATTACATTTTATTTTCACTGAAAAATTCATGTTAAATCATCAAATTCATGTCTTAAATATCTTATTTTTGTTGAAAACGTAAATAATTATGCTAAAAGTTGGTGTACTTGGTGCTGGCCACCTAGGAAAAATTCATTTAAGACTTCTTAACCAATCTGAAAAATACAACCTTGTTGGGTTTTATGATGCTGATGAAGCAAATGGTAAAAAAGTAGAAGCCGAATTTGGATATACATTTTTCGATTCTATTGAATCCCTTATCGATGCTGTTGATGTGGTAGATATCGTAACTCCTACCTTATCTCATTATGATTGTGCAAAACAAGCCATAGCAAAAGGCAAGCACATTTTTATTGAAAAACCTATTACTAATACGGTAGAAGAAGCTGAACATATTAGGCAACTCTTAGCAGAACATAATTTACGCGGACAAGTAGGACATGTTGAACGGTTTAACCCCGCATTTTTAGCCGTTAGAGACGAAATTAAATCTCCAATGTTTATTGAAACACACCGATTAGCAGAGTTTAATCCTAGAGGTACCGATGTTCCTGTCGTTTTAGATTTAATGATTCACGATATAGATATTATTTTAAGCATCGTAAAATCTAAAGTCAAAAATATTTCGGCAAGTGGTGTCTCAGTTATAAGTGACACACCCGATATTGCCAATGCGCGATTAGAATTTGAAAACGGCTGTGTTGCCAATTTAACAGCAAGTAGAATTTCTCTTAAAAGAATGCGTAAGGCACGCTTCTTTCAAAAAGACGCTTATATCTCAGTCGATTTTCTTGAAAAGAAATGTGAAGTCGTTAAAATGAAAGATGCACCCGAAAACCCAGGTGATTTTGATATGGTATTACAAAATGCCGAAGGTGTTAAAAAACAAATCTATTTTGACAACCCAAAAGTAGCAGATAATAATTCTATTTTAGATGAATTAGAAACTTTTGCAGACGCTATTAACAATAACACAACACCAATTGTTACTTTGCATGATGGCACCGAAGCTTTACGTGTTGCTACACAAATTATTAATTGTTTTTGATCCCGTCCTCAATCATTCCCAAAGGGAAGGAAAACTCTAATAGATAAAACTTATAATTATAAAGATATTATTAACATAACAGTTTCTCTCCTTTGGAGAGATTAAGAGAGGCTTATGAAAAACATAGCAGTAATAGGCGCAGGCACCATGGGAAATGGGATTGCACATACCTTTGCCCAAACAGGATTTAAAGTAAACCTTATTGATATTAATGAAGCTTCTCTAAAAAAAGGCATCGTAACCATTTCTAAAAATCTTGATAGGATGGTTGCTAAAGAAAAAATTACCGAACTTGAAAAAGCTAAAACACTTTCAAACATCACAAGTTATACATCTATAGAAGAAGGTGTTAAATCTTCCGATTTAGTGGTAGAAGCAGCCACAGAAAACTTAGATTTAAAGCTCAGTATTTTTAAACAATTAGATGCGGCTTGTAGTAAAAACACCATTCTTGCAACAAACACGTCTTCAATATCTATCACTCAAATAGCAGCAGTAACATCAAGACCAGACAAAGTCATTGGGATGCATTTTATGAACCCAGTGCCTATTATGACTTTGGTTGAAATAATTCGTGGTTATAATACTAGCAATGAAGTAACAAAAATTATCATGGATCTTTCTAAAGCACTTGGAAAAGAACCCGTAGAAGTTAATGACTACCCAGGATTTGTAGCTAATAGAATTTTAATGCCGATGCTTAACGAATCTATTGAAACGTTATACAATGGTGTTGCTGGTGTACACGAAATTGATACGGTTATGAAACTTGGTATGGCACATCCTATGGGACCTTTACAATTAGCAGATTTTATTGGATTAGATGTTTGTTTATCTATCCTTAATGTAATGTACAATGGGTTTAAAAACCCTAAATACGCACCTTGCCCGTTATTAGTAAACATGGTAAATGCTGGTAAATTGGGTGTAAAATCTGGTGAAGGTTTTTATGATTATTCTGAAAGCAGGAAAGCAGAAAAAATAGCAAAACAGTTTATATAGCCTTCAGTTTGCAGCCATCAGTCAATACTGGTCACTGCTTACTGCTAACTTTAAAATATGGCAGAAATAATTCCTTTTAAAGCAGTAAGACCAACGCGAGATAAAGTCAGTCTGGTAGCTTCTCGATCTTATCAAAGTTATACCCAAGCTGAACTGGAAGCACGTATGAACTATAATCCCTTTTCGTTCTTACATATTGTCAATCCAGGTTATAAATACCATAAAGACATTACTGGAAAAGAAAGGTATGCCTTAGTACGAAACCGTTATTTAGAATTTAAGGAAGATTGTATTTTTGTTCAAGATGAAATACCAACGTATTACATATATAAAATTGTAAATCGAGATGGATTTTCATTTTCAGGAATTGTAGCTGCGGCAAGTACCGAAGATTATAAAAATGATGTGATTAAAAAACACGAAGACACGATTGAATATCGCGAAAACATTTTTAAAGATTATCTAAAAACTGTTGGCTTTAATGCAGAACCCGTGCTACTCACCTACCCTAACAATGACGTTATCGGAGATATTATTTCTGAAACACAAAAAAAACGTGCTGAATTTGAATTTACTACCACATACCGTGACACACATTATATGTGGAAGTTAGAAGATGAAGCCTTAATAAAGAGTATGGCTTCAGAATTTAAAAATATTGAAACCATTTATATTGCAGATGGCCATCACCGTTCCGCATCATCTTTTTTATTATCTGAAGAATTAAAATCTGAAAACAAGAATCATACAGGCAACGAGCCGTATAATTATTTTATGAGTTATTTAATTCCTGAATCTGAATTAAAAATTTATGAATTCAATAGATTAGTTAAAGATTTAAACGGACTTACTAAAGAATCCTTTTTAATTAAGCTAGATGCTATATTTCGCATTGAAAATAGAGGTAACGAATTATA
This sequence comes from Flavobacteriaceae bacterium HL-DH10, assembly GCA_031826515.1. Classification (NCBI taxonomy): domain Bacteria; kingdom Pseudomonadati; phylum Bacteroidota; class Flavobacteriia; order Flavobacteriales; family Flavobacteriaceae; genus Thalassobellus; species Thalassobellus suaedae. The sequence continues at coordinate 228,544 of CP134536.1, forward strand.
CAAACCAAATAGCAAACATCATTTTAGTATGTATTTAGATGGCGAGTTTTATTCGTTATATTTAAGAAAAAATAATTACAAATTTAAAACGTCGTTAGATGCTTTAGACACACAAATTCTTTTTAAAACCGTTTTAGAACCAATTTTAGGAATAACAGATTTACGTAATGACACTCGTATAAATTATTCACACGGTAAAAATGATTTGGTAACTATAAAAAGTAATATTGATAAAGGCGAATTTACTGTTGGCTTTGGCTTAGTCCCTATAAATATTGAAGAACTAAAAGCCATTGCAAATGAAGGGTTAACTATGCCACCAAAAAGTACGTTTATTGAACCTAAATTAAGAAGTGGCCTTACCATTTATGAATTCTAAAATATGAGCATACAACAAAACCTAAACCACATAAAATCAACCTTACCAGAACATGTTACTTTGGTTGCCGTTTCTAAAACAAAACCTGTAACAGATTTAATGGAAGCCTATAATGCTGGACAGCGCATTTTTGGTGAAAATAAAATTCAGGAAATGGCTGAAAAACATGAAGTCATGCCAAAAGATATTGAATGGCATATGATTGGACATGTACAAAGGAATAAAGTGAAATATATGGTACCATTTGTGAGTTTAATTCATGGTGTTGATAATTTCAAATTACTAAAAGAAATAAATAAACAAGCCAAAAAGCATGGCAGAATTATTGATTGTTTGTTTCAAATAAAAATTGCTTCTGAAGATTCTAAATTTGGAATGGCTCCGTCAGAAGCATTAGATATATTAAAATCTGAAGTATTTTCAGAATTAAAAAACATTAGAATTATTGGACTCATGGGAATGGCTACTTTTACTGATGATGAAAATCAAGTAAAAAAGGAATTCAACCTTTTAAAGTCTACTTTTAATGATTTGAAACAACAGCAAACTGTAAACTGTAAACTGCAAACTGTTTCAATGGGCATGAGTGGTGATTACCAATTAGCAATTGACTGTGGAAGTACCATGATTCGAGTTGGAAGTAGTATATTTGGTATTAGAAGTTAACAATTAAAAGTGAAAAGTTAACAGTTTTATGAAAGAGTCTATATTAAAAAGTAAAAGTTATGATTTTGCCATTTTCATTGTTAAGACTTATAAAATCATTTCATCTGAAAAAAAAGAACTCACTTTATCTAGACAACTTCTTAAAAGCGGAACCTCAATTGGAGCAAATATTAGAGAAGCTGAATTTGCTCAATCAAGTAAAGATTTCATTAGCAAAATGAGTATTGCTTTAAAAGAAGCTAACGAAACTGAATATTGGCTATTAATACTAAAAGATACAAACTATATAGAACTGGATCATTTTAACAAACTAATGAGTATTAACAAAGAACTTATAAAAATGTTAGTTTCAACAATTAACACTATGAAATCAAAACTTAAATAATTTTTAACTCTTAGTTTTTAACTTTTAACTTAACTATTTGTACGCAATATTAGACATAGAAACCACTGGCGGTAAATATAATGAAGAAGGCATTACTGAAATAGCTATTTATAAATTCGACGGACATACCATTGTTGATCAATTTATAAGTCTTATAAATCCCGAACGAGACATTCAACCTTTTGTAGTAAATCTTACAGGTATTAATAGCAATATGCTACGAAATGCTCCTAAATTTTACGAAGTAGCAAAGCGTATTGTTGAAATTACAGAAGATTGTATTTTAGTAGCCCATAATGCACAATTTGACTACCGTATTTTAGGTACAGAATTTAGACGTTTAGGTTTTGAATTTATCAAACCATCTTTATGCACTGTAGAATTAGCTAAAAGCTTAATTCCAGATCAACCTTCATATAGCTTAGGAAAATTAGTTAGGTCACTAGGTATTCCAGTTACCGATAGACATCGTGCTTCTGGCGACGCTCTGGCTACAGTAAAATTATTTAAAATGTTGCTAGATAAAGATACTAGTAAAAACATTATTAAAGAATCTATCAAACTAAATCCAAAACTTCAGTTAGAACCTAAACATATTGATATTGTTAAAGATTTGCCATCAATTACGGGTGTATATTATATTCATAAAGCAAACGGAGATATTATTTACATTGGAAAAAGTAATAATATAAAAAAGCGTATCAATCAGCATTTCACAAATACCAACCAGAAATCAAAAAAAATACAAATACATGTCCACTCGGTTAGTTACGAGGCTACTGGTAGCGAGTTGGTAGCTCTTTTAAAAGAAAGTGAAGAGATAAAACGTATAAAACCTATTTATAACCGAGCTTTACGCCGTAATATATTCACCCATGCCTTATATAGTTTTAAAGATGAAAACGATTATATAAACCTTAAAATTGATATTGCCGACGGACGTAAAAAGCCAATCACAACTTTTAGTAATAGGCAAAGCGGAAAAAGCTTTATTACAAAAGCTGTTGAAGATTATAATTTATGCCAAAAACTTACCGGTCTATACAAAACAAAAACCAGTTGCTTTAATTACGACATAAAAAATTGTGACGGTGCTTGTATAAATAAAGAATCAACCGAATTATACAACAATCGTGTAGAAGCTTTAATACAAAAAAATAGCTACGCTAATAAAAACATGGTCATTATTGATAAAGGTCGAGATATAGATGAGCATAGCGCCATACTTATAGAAAATGGTGTTTTTAAAGGTATTGGATTTTTCAACCTTAATTACCAAATAAATAATAGAGATGTTTTAAAATCTATTATTACACCAATGGAAAATAATAGAGATACTCAACATATTATTCAAAATTACCTCAGAAAAAACAAACGCTTAAAAATTATAACACTTGACTAAATGAAACCGTTCTATTTTTTCTTCTTGTTTTTTGCCTCTGTTATAATGATTGGCGCACAAGAAACCAATAACAATCCAGTTTATAGAGTATCTCTTAATGATTTAAAAATGACGTCTTATAGTAAAGACTCCATTGCAAATGCTTTAGTGCTTTACGAATTTGGAAGTAGCCATGTAGACCAACGTGATTATGATTTAAGAACTGAAGAAAAGTATAAAATAAAAATATTAAATAAAGAAGGCTTTGATAAAGCCAATGTTACTATTCATTTATATAAAAGCGACAATAATCATTTTGAAAGAGTTGACGACATTGTTGCAACAACATATAATTTAGTAAACGGTAAAGTTGTTATCACCAAACTTGATAAGAAAAATATTTATAGAGAAGAATATGACGAAAATCATACACTTGTAAAATTTACACTACCAAATATAAAAGAAGGTTCTGTTATAACTTATAGCTATTCGCTTAGATCTCCTTTTATGTTTAACTATAAAAGCTGGAATTTTCAAGGAGACATTCCTAAATTATATAGTGAATATAAAACAAGTATTCCTGGTAATTGGGAATACAATATTAAGCTAGTTGGAGGTAAAAAATTAGCAGTTAACGAAGCTGTAATTAAAAAAAACTGCTTAACAGGGGGCAATGGTGGTTCTGCAAATTGTTTAGATTCTAGATATGCGATGAAAGACATACCTGCATTTGTTGAAGAGGATTATATGACTAGTAAATTAAATTATCTGGCTAGAGTTGATTACGAACTGAAAACATTTATAGGTTTTAACGGATTAAAAAATGATTATTCTAAAACTTGGAAAACAGTTGACAAAGAACTAAAAACAGATGGAGATCTTGGTAAACAACTTTTAAAATCTATAGATTTAGAAGACCATCTTAGTGCGGAAATAATTAACGAAACAGATGCCTTAAAAAAAACTCAAGCTATTTATAGTTATGTACAAGAAAACTATACATGGAATGGTGATTATAAAATATTCAAGGATGTTTCTATTAAAGACTTAATTAAAAATAAATCTGGTAATGTTTCGTCTATAAATATTTTACTTCATAATTTATTAAAAGAAGCAGGTATAAAAGTTAACCCTGTATTACTTTCTACAAGGAATAATGGTTTTGTAACAAAATTATATCCCGTTATTTCAGACTTTAATTATTTAATCGTTCAGGCAACCGTTAATGGGAAAACATATTTATTAGATGCTACCGATAATTATTTAAGTTTTGGAGATATTCCATTTAGATGTCTTAATCTGGATGGGCGCTTATTAGATTTTAAAAATGAAAGCAAATGGATTGATATTAAGCCTAATAAAAAACCAACCACACTATATAATGTAGAACTAAATATTGATACTGATAATAAGTTTACAGGTACTATTAAAACCAAACGTACAGGACATCATGCTTTAAGAGCAAAAAAGAAATATTTCCCCAATGAAGACGCTTATATTGAAAGGCTCTCAAATAATTCGCCTTACATTGAAATTTTTGATTACAAAACCTCTACTAATGATAGAACAAGTCCTGATTTCGCTGAATCATACAGTATAGAATATAGTCCAGATAACACAGGAGAGATTTTATACCTTAATCCGTTTTTTACAAAGTTTTTCGTAGAAAACCCTTTTAAACTTCAAGAACGAACCTACCCTATAGATTTTGGTTATAAAAACAGCTATCTATATATGTTTAAACTAAATTTCGAAGACAGTTTTAGTATTATAGATCAGCCTAAAGACCTTATTTTAGGACTTCCTAACAACGAAGGTCTCATATCATTCTCAACTAAAGTTTTAGGCAATTCAGTTAATTTATTAATGAGAATAGACTTTAAACAATCTATTTATCCTCCAGAATATTATTCTTATTTAAAAGAGTTTATGAGCAAAATTGTTGCTATTCAAACAAACTCTATTATTGCCCTTAAGAAAAACCCATAATCTTTTCTTACTTTTGAAATAATGAATAAGATTCAAAATAAAGGTTGGAAAAGAAAACTTCATGAAATAATTTATGAAGCAGATACCCCTGAAGGAAAACTATTTGATGTCGTACTACTTATTGCTATTCTTGCTAGTATTTTACTGGTTATGCTAGAAAGTATAAAAAGCTTTGACAATAAATATCATGACTTACTTAATATTTCTGAATGGATAATAACCATACTGTTCTCTATAGAATATATTGCTAGAATTATTACTGTTAAAAAACCAATAAAATATATTTTTAGTTTTTATGGTATCATAGATTTTCTATCAACCATTCCTAAATACATATCATTACTTGTAGGTGGCTTACATGCGCTTGCAGCCTTAAGAGCTTTAAGATTACTTCGGGTTTTCAGAATTTTAAAACTAGCACGTTATTTAGGTGCTTCAAATAATCTGATAAATGCTTTAAAAGCCAGTAAAGCAAAAATATCTGTATTCTTATTTGCAGTCGTTATTGTAGCCATTATATTAGGTACAATTATGTATATGATAGAAGGAGAAGAAAATGGTTTTACCAATATCCCTAAAAGTGTCTATTGGTGCATTGTAACACTTACAACTGTTGGTTTTGGTGATATTGCACCACAAACACCATTGGGACAATTTATAGCATCACTAGTTATGGTTTTAGGTTATGGGATTATTGCTGTACCAACAGGTATTGTATCTGCCGAATACACCAACCAAACAAAAACAGACAAAGAAACTAAAAATACTAACGTGCATCTAAACACCCAAGCATGTACTAATTGTTCGGCAGAAAATCATAAAGATGATGCCGAATTTTGTTATCATTGTGGTCATAAATTAAACCATGGGTAATATTCTAATTTCTATAGTTGGCCCTACGGCTATTGGAAAAACAGCATTAAGTATAAAACTTGCTAATTATTTTAATACCGAAATAATTTCGGCAGATTCACGGCAGTTTTTTAAAGAAATGCAAATTGGCACTGCAGCGCCTTCAAAGGAAGAATTAGCAGCTGCTAAACATCATTTTATTCATCATAAATCCATACACGATCATTACAATGTAGGTGCATTTGAAAAAGATGCGCTTATTTGTTTAAACACCCTTTTTAAAACCCATAATGTGGTAATTATGGTTGGTGGTTCTGGTTTGTATGTTGATGCCGTTACTAATGGCTTAGATAATTTCCCGAAAGTAGATGCAAGCATTCGCGAAAATTTAAATACTGATTTAATTAGCAAAGGACTTCCTTATTTACAAAATAAGCTTAAAGAACTAGATATTACCTCCTACAATACGATTGCTATCGATAATCCACAACGCGTTATTCGTGCTTTAGAAATTTGTATTGGCTCAGGAAAACCATATTCGTCATTTTTAAATAAAGGAAAAGTAAAAAGAAACTTCAAAACGATAACAATTGGGCTTACTGCCGAAAGAGAAATCATATACAACCGCATCAATAAACGTGTCGATATCATGATGCAAGCAGGACAACTCGATGAAGTAAAAAGCCTTATTGAATACCAAAATCTAAATGCATTAAATACCGTTGGCTATAAGGAATTATTCAATTTTTTAAATGGAGAATGGACACTTGATTTTGCTGTTTCTGAAATAAAAAAGAATACACGGCGCTTTGCAAAACGACAACTTACTTGGTTTAAAAGAAATAAACAAACACTCTGGTTTGATTATGAAACCGATGTAGAAACAATAATAAAGCAGTTAGATATTTAGCACGCTTTTATACGAATATAAAACTTGACTTTGTAAAAAATTTCGTCTACCTTCGTTTGACGTATGATATAAAACATTAAAAACGATTTCATATCAACGTAGTTCTGCTTCATTATTAAAAACCGCTAACCAATGATAAAATTCTTTATAAGATCTAGAGAAAAAATATTTATTGAAAACAAATTCAGTTAATATCTAATTTATGCAAAAGGAGAGATTGGTCTTGTCTTAATTTGGCACAGGTCTGAATAACATCCAAAAACAACTTTTACAAACTCACAAAAACAAACTATATACTGTATAATAACGTATTGATTAATTGCTCTAAAAAAAGTTGCTAAAATGCTTCAGTGCAATTACATTTTTATTCCCTCGCTTTCACTCATGGAGTTTATCCAAGCATTCACTCTACGTTCTAATAACTCCAATGGTAAAGCACCACCTCCCAAAATGGTATCATGAAATCCCTTAATATCAAATTTGACTCCCAATTCATCTTCAGCATGTTGCCTTAATTCCTGAATTTTAAGCATTCCTATTTTGTAAGACGTCGCTTGTCCTGGCATTACCATATAGCGTTGCACTTCTGCTATTATTGCTCCATCTGCAATAGAAGAATTATCAGCAAAGTACTTAATCGCTTCCGCTTCAGTCCATCCTTTAGAATGTAATCCTGTATCAACTACTAATCTGATGGCTCTCCATATTTCATTTACCAAACGACCAAAATCGTAATAAGGGTTTTCGTAACCTCCCATTTCTTTTGCCAAAGTCTCAGAGTATAATGCCCAACCTTCACTGTACACACTAAATCCTGCTTGTGTTCTAAATTTAGGAACAGATTCTAGCTCTTGAGCTATGGAAATTTGCATATGATGTCCAGGATTACCTTCATGATAAGCGACTCCTTCCATTGTAGCTTTTGGCATAGCGTTCATATTAGAAAGATGTACATAATACGTTCCAGCTCTTGATCCATCTGGTGTTCCTCCTCTATAGTGTTGTGGAGCGCCATCTTGCTCTCTAAAAGCCTCTACCCTCCTAACTTCTAATTTGGCTTTAGGTAGAATCCCAAAAAAATCTGGTAATTTTTCGGTTAATTCATCTAAATACTTAGTGGACTCATCAAGGTATGCTTGACGTCCTTCATCAGTATTGGGAAAGAAAAACTGCTCATCTGTATTTACAAAATTAAAGAAGGCATCTAAATCACCTTCAAAACCTACCTTGTCCTTAATAGCTAGCATTTCTCCCTTTATTCTAGCAACTTCACTAAGTCCTATTTCATGAATTTCATCTGCAGTAAGGTCTGTAGTTGTAAACACCTTTAATCTGTGATTGTAAAAATCTTTGCCATTAGGATGACGACTTACTCCTGTTGGTGTTGCTTCAGCATTGTCAATTTCAGTTTCTAGCCACGTTAAAAGATTCTCATAAGAAGGTTTAAAATAAGAAGAAATCGCTTTTTCTGATTTTTCCTTAAGAGCATCAGCTTGTTCAGAACTTATATCTTGAGATGCCATAAGCTTATCAATTTTTCCGTACATGTCATTAAGTAAAGGTGTACCATCTACTAATGATTTCGTTTGTGTAATCAATGTTTCAAAAGTAAATTTTGGAGGTAGAATACCTGAGGCAGACTGCTTTTTTGCTCTATCTATCAATTGATTCATGGCTCTTCCAGATTCTTTAATCCTCAAAATATAAGCAGTCATATCAGCAAGACTGTCCACTTTATGAAAATTGATTAAATACGTTGGAAGTCCGGTATGTAAGCCTCGCATTTGATCAAAAACATAATCCATATCTCTATATGAATGACTTTCTTTTAAAGCTTCGTATTGATACACCCACAAATCATAGGATGTTTTGTCTTGATCATTAAGGCTGTCGTAATCAAATGTTTCTTCTAGTTCTTTAGTAACTTCCGTGTACCAAGCTAATTGCTCATCCTCGGCTTTTTTGCTTAAATCATCAATTTTATCATAATGATCTTTACGTCCTTGAGCAGTAAGACCAAGGGGACTCATCTGCAGAGACTCTTCATATTTATCATCAAACCATTTGTTAAGTGCCTCTGTTTGATTGACAACTACATCTTCTTTGGATGTTTCTTTGCAAGAAGAAATGAATAGAAAAACAAGTGTAACTGATATTATAATACTTTTAGCAATGAATGTTTTCATGATAACTATCTAATGATTATGTAGGCTAATATTTATACGCAAAATTTGGAAGCAAGTTTTAAAAGTACAACATTTTGTTTAGTTTTAATACCCTTAAGAAAGAATTTTCTATAAAACTGAACGAAATCTTAATAGTAAAAGAGAGAGGGTTATCAATGTTGTCGAAGTCTAGGCTTCACCGTATATACTAATCTTATTTCTCTCTTTTGTTCTTTCTATTAGTTATCTAATTTAATGAAAGACAAACTTAAGCCGTATATAAAAAATTGCTGGTTTTAGCTAAACCAATGTTAGTTGCTCGTTTGCTAGCTTCTGATTTTCCTTCGGAAAATCCTCGCACGCAAAACCGCACTATTCTTATACAAACACGTTAAACGAACCTCCCAAAAAAACACTTATTAAAATAACCAACAATTAAATTATCTTTGCAAAACATTAAAAAAATCTCATGCGCATAGATATTATAACTGTTTTACCTGAATTACTTAAAAGTCCGTTTGAAGCTTCCATTTTAAAACGTGCTATTGAAGCTGGTTTGGTAGAAGTTCATTTTCATAACTTACGCGATTACACTTCTGATAATTATAAATCTATAGACGATACCCAATTTGGTGGTGGTGCCGGAATGGTGATGATGATAGAGCCTATAGATAAATGTATTTCGGCTTTAAAAGCAGAACGGGATTACGACGAGATAATATACATGACACCAGATGGCGAAACCTTAAAGCAAGGAATTGCCAATCAGTTATCATTAAAAGAGAATATTATTATTCTTTGCGGACATTACAAAGGGGTAGACCAACGGGTACGTGATCATTTTATAACCCGAGAAATATCTATTGGTGACTACGTATTGTCTGGTGGCGAGTTAGGCGCTGCTGTACTTTGCGATGCAGTAATACGTTTAATACCAGGTGTTTTAGGAAACGAAACCTCTGCCCTTACCGACTCGTTTCAAGATGGCTTATTAGCACCACCTATTTACACAAAACCACGTGACTATAAAGGAATGAAGGTTCCTGAGTTATTATTTGGTGGTAACTTCCCGGAAATTGAAAAATGGCGAGAAGAACAGGCGTATTTAAGAACAAAAGAACGTCGTCCAGATTTATTGGATGAATAATTTTACTGAATACTGAAACTCTTTATTCTATATACTGAATTGTGTTAAGGATAGAAGCGGCATCCTTTATGCGAAGCCTTATACCTGAAACATACTTTAAAAACCAAAAGTTGTTTTATAATGAGATCCCGAAACAAGTTCGGGACTGCTTCGCAGAAAGATATAGTGGATAGCCTGACTTTTTGCTTACTAACAACCTCATTTTAAGCACTAAACACAAAGCAAAAAGTAACACCCTAAAAAAAATAATTATTAATTGTGAATTATTAATTATTAACTATATTTGCACCCAATTTCGGGTTAACCTCTGGCGAGAATCGTGAATGTTGTTCTGAATTAAATATAATAAAATTTAAAGATATGGAATCTTTAGTAAAATTTGTTCAAGACGAATTTGTAACAAAAAAAGAATTCCCAGTATTTGCAGCTGGAGACACCATTACAGTTTTCTACGAAATTAGAGAGGGTGAAAAAGTACGTACTCAGTTTTTTAGAGGTGTAGTAATACAAAGAAGAGGATCTGGTTCTTCAGAAACTTTTACAATTAGAAAAATGTCTGGTACTATTGGTGTAGAGCGTATCTTCCCAGTAAACTTACCTGCATTACAAAAAATTGAAGTTAACAAACGTGGTAAAGTACGTAGAGCTCGTATCTTCTACTTTAGAGGTCTTACTGGTAAAAAAGCCAGAATTACTGAGCGTAGACGTTAATACAACACACCTGCTTAAGCAGTTATTAAAAAGCCTTGATTTTTATCAAGGCTTTTTTTATTAACAAAAGTTAATAACTATGGTTTATAAAACGTTAATATCTAATTGATTAAAAATTTTGTTTTTTTGAGTTTTGGTTATATTTTAGTAAAAGGAATAATAACAATCAGTGATTGGTTTCATAGCAACAATGAATTTAAATTATTTTCTAAATAAGGTAACGTTCATATAAAATTGTTTTTTGAGGTTTTTAATTTACACGTGTATGCGTATATAATGAAGAAACCATGATATTACAAAAAGTATCAAATGTGAAAGCAGTTGACAACTAATGTAATTGAAAGCTTAAAAAACAACAGAAACGAAAGTGGATGTTGTAATAAAAGCAATGCATTATACAAACTTAACGCGAAAGCGAAGAGCACGTAGGATCGCATCAAGAAAAATGATTATCTGAAACATTTTAGTAATAGGTCAATACATTTTGAAAATTACAACAAAAAATGTTTCACTTGTAATAATAGCACTTGAATTGAAAAGTTTGATGAAAATTTAAACACCTTTTAATAGCAATATTAAAATAGATCACGTTATGTTATTACAAAGAAAGCCATGTCAAAGGAGATTAAGTTCTGCAGTGATATGGCTTTTGTTTTTTTAGCTTCTTTAGCTTTTTATTACCAAATTCTTATTACTGTCTCCCTTTTTTATAATTCTATTAAAACTTAGTAGTTCTTATACGGTTCACGTTATATTTAAACATCTTTAAATATCAATTTTTGTATATTCGCATCGCGAAAACGATATCGTATATTTTTTTCGACCGAAATAACTAAATTATACATATAAAATCTCATAGTAATGTCTAAAATTATTTATACAAAAACCGATGAAGCTCCTGCTTTAGCAACACGTTCTTTCTTACCCATAGTTAAAGCTTTTGTAAAGTCTTCTGGTATTAATATAGAAACTAAAGATATTTCTTTAGCAGCAAGAATTTTAGCAGTTTTTCCAGATTACTTAAATGAAGATCAAAGAGTTTCAGATGATTTAGCTATACTTGGTGAATTAGCAAAAAAGCCTGAAGCAAATATTGTAAAACTACCAAATATTAGTGCTTCTATTCCGCAATTAAAAGCAGCAATAAAAGAATTACAATCTCAAGGTTTTGGCATTCCTAATTACCCTGACGAACCAACAACCGCTGAAGAAAAAGATATTAACACACGTTACAATAAAATTAAAGGAAGTGCAGTAAACCCCGTACTTCGTGAAGGAAACTCTGATAGGCGCGCTCCAAAAGCAGTTAAGAATTATGCTAAAAACAATCCACACTCTATGGGAGCTTGGACTAGCGATTCTAAAACACATGTTGCGACAATGGACGCTAATGATTTTGCACATAATGAAAAATCTGTTACCATATCTGATGCTACAAACATAAAAATTGAGCATAAAGATAGTGATGGAAATATAACGGTATTAAAAGATAGTTTTGCATTACTTAAAGGTGAGATAATTGATGCTACAGTAATGAGCAAAAAAGCTTTATTAAACTTTTTTGAAGAGCAAATAGCTGATGCTAAAGCAAATAATATATTGCTTTCATTACACATGAAAGCAACTATGATGAAAGTGAGCGACCCTATTATATTTGGTCATGCTGTAAAAATATTTTTTAAAGACGTATTCACTAAACATGCTGAGGTTTTAGAAGAAATTGGTGTTGATGTTAATAATGGTTTTGGAAACTTAGTTGAAAAAATTCAAGAATTACCAGAGGCTAAACGTAATGAAATTCAAGCTGATATTGATGCTGCTTTTAAAAATGGACCAGAAGTTGCCATGGTAAACAGCGATAAAGGCATTACCAATTTACACGTGCCAAGTGATGTTATTATTGATGCCTCTATGCCAGCAATGATTCGTACTTCTGGACAAATGTGGAATGCCGAAGGCAAATTACAAGATACTAAAGCGGTAATTCCAGATAGTAGTTATGCAGGAATATATTCGGCAACTATAGATTTCTGTAAAAAGAATGGGGCTTTCGATCCTACAACTATGGGAACTGTTCCTAATGTTGGACTAATGGCGCAAAAAGCAGAAGAATATGGTTCTCATGATAAAACATTTGAAATAGCTTCTAACGGAACTGTTAGCGTTATTGATGCTGCTGGCAATACATTATTAGAACATACTGTTGAAGCTGGAGATATTTGGAGAATGTGTCAAGTAAAAGATGCACCAATTCAAGACTGGGTAAAACTAGCTGTTACCCGTGCAAGAGCGTCTCAAACACCTGCTGTTTTCTGGTTAGATAAAAACAGAGCGCATGATGCTGAATTAATTAAAAAAGTAAACACCTATTTAAAAGATCATGATACATCTGGGTTAGACTTAAGAATCTTATCTCCTATTGATGCGACTCTTTTTACTTGTGAAAGATTAAAAGACGGAAAAGATACTATTTCTGTTTCAGGAAATGTATTAAGAGATTATTTAACAGATTTATTCCCAATTTTAGAAGTAGGAACTAGTGCAAAAATGCTATCTATTGTGCCATTAATGAATGGTGGTGGTTTATTTGAAACTGGTGCTGGTGGTTCTGCTCCAAAACATGTGCAACAATTACTAGAAGAAAACCACTTACGTTGGGATTCTTTAGGAGAATTTTTAGCATTAGCTGTATCACTAGTACACTTTAGTGATGTAAACAATAATCCTAAGGCTAAAGTTTTAGGAGAAACTTTAGATGATGCTACCGATAAACTGTTAGAAAACAGAAAAGGTCCTTCAAGAAAAGCAGGAGAGTTAGATAATAGAGGGAGTCATTTTTACTTAGCTATGTATTGGGCTCAGGAATTAGCGAATCAAACTAAAGATGCTAGTTTAAAAGCAGAGTTTACTCCTATAGCTGAAAAATTAGCAGAAAATGAAACTGCAATTATAAATGAACTAACCGAAATACAAGGTAAACCAGTTAGTATAGGGGGTTATTATGAGCCTAACGAAGCTTTAATTAACCAAGTTATGCGACCAAGTAAAACATTTAATAGTATATTAGACTAAATAAAACATAAACACTCTTTTAAAAAGCTCCTTCTTAGGGGCTTTTTTTATATTTTTATAAAAAAAGCGAGTTAAAGAGTATGTATAAAATTATTTCGTGCATTATTGTCACGCTCTGTTTTAATCTTCTAGTGTTAAACGCTCAAGAAAAATATACATTTAGCGGTACTATTCTAGAGGAAAAAAGTAATGAATCGCTTATTGGAGTTAATATTATTTTTCCAGAATTATCTACAGGAACTACTACCAATGAATATGGCTTTTATTCCATAACACTTCCTAAAGGAAATTACAATATAGTCATTAGCTATTTAGGCTACAATTCAATAACAGAAACCATTTTACTTTCAGAAGACATCACAAAAAATTATGCATTATCTGATTCTGCTGAAAATTTAGAAGAAATAATTATCACCAAAAACATTGAAAAGCTAAATATAAAAGCACCCCAAATGAGTGTTAATAAGTTAACCTCTAACACTATTAAAGACATCCCCGTTGTACTTGGCGAATCAGACATTATAAAAGCAATTACCTTACTCCCTGGTGTTACTAGTGCAGGCGAAGGCGCTTCTGGTTTTAATGTTAGAGGTGGTGCAGTAGATCAAAATTTAATTCTTTTAGATGAAGCTATTATTTATAACTCGTCACATTTATTCGGGTTCTTTTCTGTTTTTAACCCCGATGCTATAAAAGATCTTAAACTATACAAAGGTGGCATTCCATCGCGCTATGGTGGACGTGTATCATCGGTATTAGACATCTACCAAAAAGAAGGGAATAGCAAAGAATTTCATATGAATGGTGGTATTGGTATTGTTTCTAGTAGGTTACTTGCCGAAGGTCCTATAAAAAAAGACAAAGGATCTTTTCTGTTTGGAGGAAGGTCTAGTTATGCGCACTTATTTTTACCGCTTTTTGACAACGATAATATTGCGTATTTCTATGATTTAAACACCAAATTAAGCTATAAAATAAACAATAGAAATAATATTTATCTATCAGGGTATTTTGGTCGTGATGTCTTCAGAATTCAGGATACGTTTGAAAACATTTATGGTAATTCTGTTTTAAATTTTAGATGGAATCACTTATTTTCAGATAAATTATTTTCAAACCTGTCTTTCATTTATTCTGATTATTATTATGATTTAAAATTAAATTTTGTCGAATTTGAATGGGTTTCGGGCATTCAAAATTTCAATTTAAAATACGATTTCAAACACTATATAGCTGATAATTTCAAACTACAATATGGATGGAATAGTATTTATTATAAGTTTAATCCTGGCGATATAAAACCAACTGTAGAATCTTCAGGAATAAACCCTTTTAAACTCACCGATAAATATGCCTTTGAAAATGCATTCTATCTGGATGCTGAACATAAAATATCAGACAAATTAGCATTATCTTACGGGTTACGCTTTAGTACTTTTCATCGCCTAGGTCAAGATGAACTTAATATATATGAAAACAACCAAGCTGTTATTTTTAATAATGATTTTAAAATATATGAAAAGGCGGCTCCTACTAATATCGAAACTTATAAACGAAGTGACGTTATCGCTAAGTTTTTTAATATTGAACCTAGAGCTTCATTAACCTTCCAACTTAACACTACAAGTTCTATTAAAACAAGTTATAATAGAATGAGTCAGTATTTACATTTATTATCTAATACTAATTCTCCAACACCATTAGATGTTTGGACGCCTAGTGGTAAATATATTAAACCGCAATTATTAGATCAATTTGCTATTGGCTATTTTAAAAACTTTAATGACAATACTTATTCTTTAGAAGTTGAAAGTTTCTTTAAAACTATAAAAAATAGAATTGATTATATAGATGGAGCTGATTTGGTAGCAAATAATGCTATTGAACAAGTTATTTTAAATGGTAAAGCAAGAGCCTATGGTTTAGAATTTCTATTGAGAAAAAACGAAGGTCGATTTAAAGGCTGGCTAGCTTATACCCTATCTAAATCTGAACAGCAAACAAAAGGAAGAACTCCAAACGAACTTGGTATAAACAATGGTAATTGGTATAAAACACCTTATGATAAAACGCATGACATTTCCTTAACAGGCAGTTATGAATTAAACAACAAATGGAAATTCAGTACCAATTTTTTATTTCAAACTGGACAACCAGCTACATTTCCAAATGGACAATATCAATTTAATGGTATCATTATTCCAAACTATAACAATAGAAATTCCAATAGGCTCCCGGCTTATAATCGCTTAGATATTTCTGCAACGTATACTCCTAAACCTACAAAAAATACAGGCTGGCAAAGTTACTGGGTGTTTGGTATATACAATGCTTATAATCGTAAAAATGCCAGTTCTATTAATTTTGGTAGAAACTATGATACTGGAGTCAATGAAGCTACTCGTTTATCGATTTTTGGAATTGTCCCATCAATATCTTATAATTTTAAGCTTTAATTTATGAGAAAAATAATCTACATATTAATAATAAGTCTGCCATTTATATCTTGTGAGGATGTTATTCAGGTAGACTTAAAATCGGCTGAACCAAGGTTAGTAATAGATGCATCTTTAAATTGGTTAAAAGGTTCTCAGGGAAATAATCAATATATAAAACTTACACTAAGTGCTCCTTTCTTTGACAGTTCGATACCTCCTGCAAATGGGGCTACGGTTATAGTTACAGATTTACACAATAATACTTTTAATTTTATTGAAGAAGAAAATACTGGTTTATACATAAACAACACATTTATACCTGTTATTGATGGCGTTTATAACCTAACTATTATATACAATAATGAAACTTATACCGCTACAGAAAAATTAATATCAGTAAGTCCTATTGAATATGTAGAACAAAAAAATGAAGGAGGGTTTTCTGGTGAGGAAATTGAAATAAAAGCATTTTATTCAGATCCAAAAGGCATCGAAAACTATTATCTATTTGAATATTCAAAAAGTAGAACAAAAAGTCTTGAAGTTTATGATGACGAATTTACTGATGGTAATCAAATTTTTGCTTTTTATTCAGATGAAAATCTAACTACAGGAGATGAACTGATTATAAAAAACTATGGTATTTCAAAGCAGTTCTACGAATTCATGAATCTTTTACTTCAACAAACCGATAATGAATCGGGAGACCCTTTTGAATTACAACCTGCTACGGTAAGAGGTAATTGCTTAAACCAAACAAATCCTGAGAATTATCCGCTAGGGTATTTTAAAGCTTCAGAAGTCTCTATTTTTAACTACACAATTGAGTGATTTTTTTAAGTGGTATAATATTTGTGCATGAAATTAGTAGTAATTGAATAATTTATGAAGATATTAACTAAAAAAAATCTCACGGTTGCATTTTTTTTGTAATTTTATTCTTCATCAATCAAAACCAACTAAACATGACAAAAAAAAGAATTGCCTATACAATAGGTGCAATTGTATTCCTCATTATTGCTTATTCATTTATTAACCGTTCTAGTGACGAAAACATATCACTCACAGCAAAAGTTACAAAAGGTACATTTTTAAACGAAGTCTTTATTTCTGGCGAAGCACAATCTACAAGCTCTAAAAAAATCAATGGTCCTACTAATGCTAGACGTTTTGGTATTTACAATATAAAAATTCAAGATTTAGTTCCAGAAGGAACTATTGTGGAAAAAGGCGGTTATATTGGAAAACTTGATGTATCAGAGCTTAATGGTAAAATACTCGATGCTCAATTAAATTTAGATAAAGCAGAATCTAAATATACACAGCAACAACTAGACACAACACTTACTCTAAAGCAAGAGCGCAATGCTATTAAAGATTTACTTTTCAACATAGAAGAAAACCAATTAGAACTTAAGCAATCTCTTTATGAAGCACCTGCTGTTATTAGACAATTAGAAATTAAAATAGAAAAGTTTGAACGTGATCTAAATGAAAAAAAGAAGATTACTCTATTAAAAAACGACAAGCTAATGCCAAAATGATTGAAGTAGGAACTGAAGTTTCTAAAATTAGAAAAACAATTGATGAATTATTAGAGTTACAAAAGACATTCACTATTTATTCTGAAGATGATGGCATGGTTACCTACATAAAAGAATGGAATGGTACAAAAAAGAAAGTAGGATCTACAATATCACCTTGGGAACCAGCTATAGCTAGCTTACCTGATTTAACAAAAATGGAATCGAGAACCTATAGTAACGAAGTTGATATTAGAAAGATAAAAAAGGATTTAAAAGTTAAAGTTGGCTTTGATGCATTTCCAGACATAGAATTAGATGGTATAGTAACAGAAGTTGCGAATGTTGGAGAAACCAAAGCAGGATCTGACATTAAACTTTTTCAGGTTTTAATAAAACTTAATGGAACTAATAAAAATATTAGACCTGGCATGACAACTTCTAACAAAATACTTACAAAACAAGAAGATAATGTTTTAATGATGCCTTTAGAAGCTATATTCTCAAAAGACTCTATTAGCTATACTTATGTTAAATCTGGTTTGTCAATCGAAAAAAGACAAGTAGAATTAGGCTCATCTAATAATGAAGTTATTATTGTTAATAAAGGTTTAAAAGAAAATGATGTTGTTTATTTAAATAAACCTGAAGATTTAGATGATAAAAGTATAACGCTATTAAAATAAGTATGATAGATAAAATACTTTTAGAAAAACTTAAATCTACATTTAATGAAGCATTTTGGTTTATTAAAACAAATAAAGTTAGAACTTTTTTAACTGCTTTAGGTATTATTTTTGGTGTAGCTTCGGTAATTACGATGCTTGCAATTGGTAATGGCGCTGAAAAAGAAATATTAGCCCAACTTGAACTAGTAGGGGTTAATAATATCGTTGTAACTCCCATACCTGACGAAAAAGATGAAGATACCGAAGACAATGAGGAGGAAAATAATAAGCCTGAATCTAAACGATTTTCTAAGGGACTGGATGTATTAGATGCTCTAAACATTCAAAAAAACATACCCAGTGTAAAACTTACTAGTCCAGAAATAATTTTAAACACTTATGTCATTAACAATGGCAAACAAAACACGGTTAAACTTATAGGAATCTCTCCAGAATTTTTTGAAGCCTCTAACATAAATTTAGAAAAAGGCAAATCGTTTTCTAAGTATCAAATTAAGAATGCATTACCTGTATGCATTGTTGGTAAAAAAGTCGAGAAAAAACTATTTACAGGAGAAAGTGCTATTGGTAAACATATTAAAGTAAAAGATGTTTGGTTACAAGTTATTGGTGTTATAGAAGAAAAATTAATATCAGATAAGGCTCAAGAAAATTTAGGAATAAGAGACTTAAATGAAGATGTTTATATCCCTATAAACACTTTTTTAGTTAGATATATAGACCGAAAAATAATTAGTGATAAAATTAATGCTAATAGAAACAACCAAAACCAAAATGGTCCCAAAAAAAGTATTCCTAGAGGGAATTATCATCAAATAGACAAATTAACCATTCAAGTTTCAAATTCAAATGAATTAAAAGCTACTGCTGAAGTGGTAAGTAAAATGCTTAAACGCAGACATAATGATGTCTTAGATTTTGAAATAACAATCCCAATCCAACTGCTAAAACAACAACAAAAAACAAAGCAAATTTTCAATATAGTGCTTAGTATTATTGCAGGGATATCGCTACTTATTGGAGGTATTGGTATTATGAATATTATGCTTGCTTCTGTACTAGAAAGAACCAAAGAAATAGGAATTATTCGCGCTATTGGTGCCACAGAAGAAGATGTTATTCTTCAATTTTTATCAGAATCGATACTCATTAGTGTTGGAGGAGGTATTATTGGAATTATTGTTGGAGTTATTGGCGCTTATGTCATTGAAATCGTTTCAGGAATAGAAACCGTTTTATCTATAAATTCCATCCTACTTTCCTTTTTTATTGCCGTTCTTGTCGGGTTAATTTTTGGAATATTTCCAGCAAAAGCTGCTGCTAACAAAAGACCAATAGAAGCTTTAAGAACAGAATAATTGTAACATCATCAATCAAAAAAACATATTAATAAATGAACAAACTATTTATTATTATCCTAGTTGGTATTCTACCATCAGTTATTTTTTCACAATCAAAAAAAATAACACTATCTGAAGCTATTAAAATAGCACAAAAAGAATCTCCAGATTATAAAAGAAATTTAAACACAAACCAAGCAAGCTATTGGAGGTATAAAAATTACAAAGCGCGCTTTTTACCACAACTTAGATTAGAAGCAACATTACCTGAGTTTAGTAATTCTGTTAGGAGGCAAACTAATGATGCAGGTCAAGATGTTTTTGTAAATCAAAATCAATTATTATTAGCAGGAGGTTTGTCTTTATCTCAAAATATTCCATTAACAGGCGGTACGTTATCTTTATACTCAAATTTAGAAAAAGTAGACCTTTTTGGGAATAATGATATTACAAATTATTCTGTAGTTCCCTTTTCTATTAGATATAATCAAAGTTCACTTTTCTATAATAGGTTTAAATGGGATAAAAAAATTGAACCTTTAATTTATGAAGAATCTAAACGTGATTTTATTGAAAAAATGGAAGCTATTTCAATAAATACCTGCCGTCGTTATTTTAGTCTGCTCAAAGCGCAAATGCAATTAAATATAGCTGAGAAAAACTTATCAAATCAAGATACACTATATCAAATTTCACAAGGACGGTATAAAATGGGAAAAATTGCTGAGAACGAATTATTACAAATGGAGTTATCCTTATTAAATTCTAGAAATAATGTCACTAGCAATACTATTGAACTTAAGAGGACTTCTCAAAATATGGCACGTTATTTAGAATTAGAAACTGAAGACATTCAATTAAAAGTACCTGAAGAATTAGCGCTTTTTGAAGTGGATGTTAATAAAGCTATTGACGAAGCTCAATCAAACAGAAAAGCTGTTATTGAATTTAGAAGATTGAGATTACAGTCTGAAAATAATTTAGCACGAGCAAAAGGGAGTAATAGATTAGAAATGAACCTTAGTGCAAACATAGGAATATCTCAGTTTGGCAATGATTTTGACAACTTATTCAATAATTATAATAAGCAACAATACGTATCATTAAGATTTGGTATTCCAATTTTTGATTGGGGTGTTTCAAAATCAGAACGTAAAATGGCTGAAGCTAATTTAGATTTAACAAACAACGATATTGAACAAGACAAACAAGAATTTGAACAAGAAATTTATTTACATGTTCTAAATTGGTCAAGTAAAAGAGACTTTTTAGTTACAGCACAAAAAGCAAAAGAAATAGCTGAAAAGAGTTATGATATCACTAAAAAAAGATATGTTTTAGGTAAAGTTACTATTACAGATTTAAATATCAGTCAAGAAAAAAAAGACCAAGCTATTGTAAAATATTTAGATTCTTTAGAAGCTTTTTGGATTGATTACTATACATTAAGACAACTCACGCTATATGATTTTTTAAATGATAAAAAAATAGAAGCAGAAGATATTCTTTATAATTAAAAACTGGTTATAAATTCATATTTTTGAATCATGAGCTTTATTAAAACTACCGAGCAAGATTCAAACTACAGCCATCTGGAAAAAATGGATATATCTTCATTATTAAGTAATATTAATAAAGAGGATAAAACGGTGCCTCTAGCTGTAGAAAAAGCCATTCCTCAAATAGAAAAACTGGTTACTACTATAGTAACTAAGCTAAAAGATGGTGGTCGATTGTTTTATATAGGAGCAGGAACTAGCGGTCGCTTAGGCATATTAGATGCCTCAGAATGCCCTCCTACATTTGGTGTTTCTCATAATCTAGTTATAGGTTTAATTGCTGGTGGAGATACTGCTATTAGAAAAGCTGTAGAGTTTGCAGAAGATTCACTAACACAGGGATGGGAAGATTTAAAAGCATATAATATTTCTAACAAAGATGTTGTGGTTGGTATAGCTGCATCTGGTACTACCCCCTATGTAATTGCTGCATTAGAAAATTGCAATAAAAATAATATGACTACAGGATGTATTACTTGTAATAAAAATAGTCCTTTATCTCAAACAGCTCAATTTCCTGTAGAAGTTATTGTGGGACCTGAATTTGTAACTGGAAGCTCACGAATGAAAGCTGGAACCGCACAAAAACTAGTTCTTAATATGATAACCACAACAACCATGATTCAACTGGGACATATTAAAGGAAATAAAATGGTGGATATGCAATTAAGCAATAATAAACTAGTTGATAGAGGGACAAAAATGATAATGACAGAGCTTAATATTTCTCAGGAAAAAGCAAAAGATTTACTAAATACATATAAAAACGTACGTTCAGCAATAAAAAACTATAAGGATGGAAACTAAAAAAACAGATAAAATATTACTTTTTAAAGGCATCAAACTTTTGATATTCGCAGCCCTAAGCCTTTTCATGGGACCAACTTTAATGACTATGGCGCTTTCTGATAAAGAAAATTCACTTTATATTCCTTTATTAATTGTGGCTTGCTTAATATGTGCTATGGCAGTATTCTTAATATTTAAAGGAATTAAAATCATTATGTCGAGCATGTTTGATAAAAAATAATCAACTCAATGAGGTTTCTTTTGGCGTTGTAGGATTATAACCAAACTCTGAATCATCAAAAGAAATTTTTAATCCTTCCAAAATATAATTAATTATAGCATAATGATGGATGGTATGACTATTGGCTTGAGCTAACAAAGCTCCAAAAGTATAATGAATTTCTGATTTTCCCATTCCTAAGTCATCAATGACTAAAATAGTATCAGTTACATTAATGAGTTCTGTATTCAACTTTTGAATTATTGAATCTAAATAATTTTGAGCACATTCACAGTCAGATGCTACATCCTTGTTTCTACTTCTTGCTGTTAAATCTACTTTATTATTTGAACTGACATTAAAAATACAACCATAAAAATCTAATATATGTCTTATATGATTTCCAATACTAGAATGATAAGGCGGAACAGAAGCTTCACATAATAAATTATCATCTAAATGATCTAATAACAATTTTGTTTTATTAAGAGTTTTAAGCGAAGATTCAATTATAATATTCATGTGTTATATTCTATAGTTATTCAATGGTCACGTAGCTTCCATGTAATCATTTCCTTAATATCAAAATTTAGTTATGGATGTTTCATGCACTCTAAAATAGCTAAATAATTTGATTAAAAAAATGACTTTATTTTAGTCTGCAATGATTTGAATCCTTACATGAAAAATCAAGAACAATCCAATTAATTAGAAAGTGCTAAATCTTCAAGAACCAAACGCAACTCACCATAAGAATATTTATCATCTAACTGATTTTTTAAATCGGATACATTCTCAAAGGTCTTCTTAGGTATAACTTGTTTTAATTCTTGATAATGCACTTTAGATATTAAATCTGTAATTTTTACTTCTCCAGAACTAATAAAACTAGCTAAGTGTCCAAAAATAGTATTTTCATTCAATTCACGTTCATTAGCAATAGCTTCAATAGATTTTCCAGATTTAAACAACTCTAAGGATATGTTTCTAGTTTCACCTTTCTTCGTTTTAGGTTTCTCATTTTCAAAAATATCTTGAGGTTTAGAAACCTCTATATCGTTTTCTTCACAAAAATCTATAATCGTTTTTAAAATAAGACTTCCATATTTTTCAACGCGTACCTTTCCCATACCGTGAACTAACAAAAGTTCTTCTTTTGTTACTGGTAAGGTTTCACACATTTCGTATAATGCTTTTTGAGAAAAAACCTGATAATGAATTAAATCCTTTTCACTTGCAATTTCATTTCTAAGCACTCTTAATATTTCAAATAATTCAACATTTGTAGTACCATCAATAACCGTTTTTCTTGTTTTCTTAGGTTTATCTTTTGCTAAAAAGACAGCTTTAGTTCTTAACTCCAAGAAGATTTTAGTACTAAAATCATCTAATAAACCATTAAAAAACAAAAGCTTTGTTGCTAGTAATTCTTCAATAATATCTATATTTTTAATAATATCAGTATTTACCGTTTTATTATCAGTTGTAAAACTGAAAGATTTTAAAGATCCCACTATTTTTTCCTCTGTTTCAGTTTTAAAATAATGAATAGCCTTTTTAAATCGTCCTTGAATAGGTTCACTAAACTCTGGCAACACATCTTTTTCTAAAAGCTGTTTTAGTTGACTGTTAAAACTATGACTTACTTTTAGAAAGGAAGCAATACAATCTTTAATAGCTAATAATGGCACTTCAACTTTACCTTCAATACTAGTTCTATTTTTATAATAAATATCTAAAACCCGATTTAAAGGGTATAAAAATTCATAAAAATTAAAAATATCGAATATTAAATCCAGTTGAAATGCTTGTTGTGAAGCCACTAAAACGTGTTCATCTGGCTCATTCTCTTCAGCATTTTTATTAAACGATATTACATGAACATCGCTAATAATCTGGCTAGAATGAATTTTACTTTTTAAAACTAAACCCTCTAATGTTTTACATCTACTGAGTGCCACGTAAGTTTGTCCGTGAGCAAAAGCACCTTGAGCATCAATAATTGCATTTTCAAAAGTTAACCCTTGACTTTTATGAATGGTAATTGCCCATGCTAAACGTAGTGGCATTTGCGTAAATGATCCTATTTTCTCTTCCCTTATTGCTTTAGTCTCATCATCAACAGTATAGTTAATATTCTCCCACACCTCAGGTGTCGTAACAATATTAAAATCATCATCAGGACAATGCACAACAACTTCATCAGTATCTAAAAGAATCACTTTTCCTATTTTTCCATTATAATAACGCTTATCAGGACTACTGTCATTTTTTATAAACATCACTTGAGCACCAACCTTCAAGCTAATGGCTTCATTATTCGGAAAAGAAAACTCAGGAAACTTCCCTTCTACTTTTGCTTTATAAATATGCGTATTAGTATTTAACTTATCTAACTCAACTTTATTTGTAGTCTCCGCTTTATTATTATGAGTCGTTAACGAAATATAACCCGCATCAGGTTCTGGAATAAAATTAGGAATGTGCCTTTTATTCAATTCTTCTGCCGAAGCTTCTGTAAGTTCATTATTCCTAATCTCATTTAGTATTTTTATAAACATGGGGTTCTCCTGCCTATAAATATGCTTTAATTCAATAGTTACAGCGTTACAAGCCTCATAAGCATGACTACTAAAAAAGAAACTGTTTTTATAAAATGGTTTTAATAACTCCCATTCGTTCTCTCTAATAACAGGCGATAATTGTTGCAAATCACCAATCATCAATAACTGTACACCACCAAACACCTTATTTCTAACTCTAAAACGACGCAAGGTTTTATCTATACCATCCAATAAATCGGCACGTACCATACTAATCTCATCAATAATTAACAAGTCCATAGACTTTATAATATTGATTTTTGTCTTACTAAATTTTCTATTAAAACCTTTTGATGCATTCAAATCGGTATCAGGCAAAATAGGCCCAAAAGGCATCTGAAAAAATGAATGTATCGTTACTCCTTTCGCATTAATAGCAGCGACACCCGTAGGAGCTACAACCACCATACGCTTCAAGCTATTCATTTTAAGCTTATGTAAAAATGTTGTCTTTCCCGTACCAGCTTTCCCTGTTAAAAAAACAGATCTATTTGTATTATTTACAAACTCCCAGGCTAATTCCAGTTCTTTATTAATAAGCATTAAAACAATATTTTAAAATAGAAATTGAATATACTAATTTGCAATTTTATTTGGGCGGGTTTTTAATAAAAATAAAAACCGAGCTATCCACTATATCTTTTTATTAGGTCTTTACAAGAAGTAAGCAACGTGGTAATTTTATTAATTAATTCCCTAACCTAAATTCAAGATGTATTTAGCCATAAAAAGGATGTCGTTACTATCGCTCCCGCAAATTATTTGCAAAGACAAGTATTAACACTCAAGCTATAAAGTATTTAGATACTTTGAGTTTAAGACAAAAAAAGAGTGTAACTAAACAACAATTAGAGTATATATCAAAAAAAAAGTCCTCAACAAATAAATGTTGAGGACTTAAAAAAGGCAACGACCTACTCTCCCACAAATGCAGTACCATCGGCGCTAACGGGCTTAACTTCTCTGTTCGGAATGGTAAGAGGTGAGCCCCGTCGCTATAACCACCTTAAGTTATAGCTGCTCGCTATTGGATATTATCCTTTAGCATACAGCGTCCCGATTAAAATCGGAACAAATATCTTAACATATTGAAAATAAGAGACATGATTGTTATAATTGTATATTGAACTTATAAAAAAACAGGCGTACAATAAGCCTATGGGTTATTAGTACTACTCGGCTATGACATTACTGCCTTTACACCTATAGCCTATCAACGTGGTAATCTTCCACGACCCTTTAAAGAAATCTCATCTTGTGGTGGGTTTCGCGCTTATATGCTTTCAGCGCTTATCCCTTCCAAACGTAGCTACTCTGCAATGCTCCTGGCGGAACAACAGATACACCAGAGGTTTGTCCAACTCGGTCCTCTCGTACTAGAGTCAGATCCACTCAAATTTCTAACGCCCACTGTAGATAGAGACCGAACTGTCTCACGACGTTCTGAACCCAGCTCGCGTGCCACTTTAATGGGCGAACAGCCCAACCCTTGGGACCTTCTCCAGCCCCAGGATGTGACGAGCCGACATCGAGGTGCCAAACCCCCCCGTCGATATGAGCTCTTGGGGGAGATCAGCCTGTTATCCCCGGCGTACCTTTTATCCTTTGAGCGATGGCCCTTCCATGCGGAACCACCGGA